>JAFGKK010000122.1 GCA_016928575.1 Anaerolineales bacterium | reverse complement strand
CGGTTGTTAACGCAAGCCGACGACGGGAATCGAACCCGTAACCTACCACTTACAAGGCGGTTGCTCTGCCGATTGAGCTACGTCGGCGTAGTTAAAAACGCCCCGGATCGGGCTAGCCGATTATATCAGACAGGAAAGGCCCTGGCAAGGTTTCGCAATCCATTCCGGGCTGGGAAAACCCCGAAAAAACAGCCTGAAAACGCGGACGCCGACCCGAGGCGGAAGGCCAGCTCGCCCGTCCCCCAAAAGCCGAGTCGGGGGAAAGCCAAAATCGGACCGCTTTGATACAATCCTGCCTATGAAGCATCTGTGGTCCCCCTGGCGGAGAAAATACATCGAGGGTCACGGGACGGTGCAGGCCTGCATCTTCTGCGAAGCCCTCCGGCAAACCGACGAGCAGGCGCTGATTCTCGCCCGCCTGCCGCGAGCCTTCGCCATCCTCAACCGCTACCCGTACACCGGCGGGCACCTGATGGTCGTCCCGGTCGCGCATGAAGATGCGATCGACAAACTGCCGGAGGAAACCTGGCTGGAGATGTTCGCCCTCACCAAACGGGCGCTGGCCGCGCTGCGCAAAGTCTACCGCGCCCCGTCCTTCAACCTAGGAGTGAACCTCGGCGAGTGCGCCGGCGCCGGGGTGGCCGGCCACGTCCACCTGCACGTCGTTCCGCGCTGGCCGGGGGACACCAACTTTCTCTCGGTGCTGGGCGAAGTGCGCGTCCTGCCGGAAAGCTTGGAGGATACCTGGACCAAACTGCGGGCGGGGTGGGAACCCTAAGGGTTCCCAAGGGTCGGGACGCCGCGAGGCAGGAGACTCCTTATGAGCGAAAAAATCGCGCGCTACGAAATCCGCCGCGAAATCGGCCGCGGCGGGACCTCCACCGTCTACCTTGCCTACGATCCGAACTTCCAGCGCGAAGTGGCGATCAAAGTCCTGCACCGCGACCCCCAAAAGAATCCCTCGCTCTTCGAATGCTTCCTGCGGGAAGCCCGGGCCATCGCCTCGCTCGAGCATCCGGCGATCGTCCCGGTCTACGATTTCGGCGAGGACGGCGGGCGGCCGTTCCTGGTGATGCGCTACCTCAGCGGCGGGTCGCTGACCGAGCGCATCCGCCGCGGCCCCTTCCCCATCGCCGAAGCCTCCAGGATCCTTCAGCGGATCGGCGGCGCGCTGGACGCAGCCCACGCCAAGGGAATCGTCCACCGCGACCTTAAGCCCTCCAACATCCTGTTCGACCAATCCGGAGAGGCGTACCTGACGGATTTCGGGATCGCCCTGATTTCGGAAACCACCAATTCGCTTGCCGGATCGGCCGTCCTGGGAACGCCCTCCTACATGAGTCCCGAGCAGATCCGCGGCGAATCCGCGGTGGACGGCCGGGCCGACATCTACGCCCTGGGCGTCGTGCTGTTCGAGATGCTTACCGGCAAAACCCCCTACGAGGCCGACACCCCGGACCAGGTGATGATGATGCACCTGGCCGATCCGACTCCGCGCCTGACCGAAGCCCGGGACGACCTTCCGGAAAGCGTCAACAGCATCCTGATCCGGGCGCTGGCGAAGGAACCCGAATTCCGATTCCAGAACGCCTCGGAGATGAGCAGCGTGCTGGCCGCCGTCGCCGCCTACCGGAACCCCGCCGGCGCGGCGTACTCCCAGACCGACAGGATTCTCCAGGAGACATCGATCACCCGCGTGGACTTGGAAGCCGACAAGAAGGAACGATACGGCGCGCTGTTGCAGAAGCAAGCCGCGCGGTCGATCGCGCCGAAAGGGCCGTCCGGGAAGCGGTCCCCGGCCAAAACCGGCGGCTTGATCGCCGGAGGGGTAATCCTCATCGGCGTCCTCGCCGGCGGAGTGTTCCTGATTCCGCAGATCATTCCCCCGCCGCCGACCGCCACGCCCACACCGACGGCGACCCACGCGCCCTCCCCGACCGCCGTCATCCCGCTGAAAAAAACCGCGCCGGCCGACGGCGCCTTTGTCAACACCGGCCCGATTCTCGCCTGGAACACCGAAAGCGGCGCGATCAACTACGAATACTGCGTGGACCAGACCGACAACGACCTTTGCGACGGGCCGTGGGTTTCTCCGGAATCTGCCTCCACCGCCCTGCTGAAAGGTCTGGCCAACAACGGCACCTATTACTGGCAAGTGCGGATTCAGGCCGACAACCGTTTCGTCTACGCCGACGGCGGAGCGTGGTGGAGTTTCACCGCGCGGATCCAAACCTTCGCCGACGTGCCGATCGACCATCCGCGGTGGGAATACATCGAAGCCCTTTACGCCGCGAAGTACACCGGAGGATGCAGCACCAATCCGGTGAAATTCTGCCCCGAGGATCCGGTCACCCGGGCCCAGATGGCGATCTTCATGCTGCGGATGAAATACGGCGCGGATTACGCTCCGCCTCCGGCGACCGGCAAGGTCTTCGCCGACGTGCCGAAGGACCATTGGGCCGCCCCCTACATCGAGCAGATGTATGCGGAAGGAATTACGACCGGCTGCGGCGTCAACCCCCTGATTTTCTGCCCAAATCAAGAGGTGACCCGGGCGGCGTTCGCGGTGTTCATCCTGCGGACGAAGTACGGCGCGAAGTACGAACCCCCGGACGCCAGTCACTTCTTCACCGACGTTCCGGTGGAAGGCAAGGAATGGATGGAGGAGTGGATCGACCAGCTCTATCGGGAGGTCAGCGCGGCCGCCTGCTCGACGGATCCGCTGATGTTCTGCCCCGAACGCTCACCGACCCGCGCGGAAACGGCAGAACTGCTGGTGCGGGAATTCAACATTCCTCTGCCGCAGGGATTCTGAATCCGCACATTTTCCAGCGGACAAATACCGCCAAATCATTCCCGGGCAGATTCCCTTCGCGATTTGAAAGTCGCAAGCGGATTGCTTTTTCTTTCCCTCATCGGTTTTCCTTTCTCCTCAGCCTCCCCCTCATCTCTTTGTTCACAGTCGCGGGGCTGGGAATCCGGTCCCGGGGCAACTCCTGGAAAGGTACCCGAACCCGTCCCGAGAAGCTATCCCGAGCGCCCGCCCTCGCGCCTGCCCTCGCGCCCGCCCTCGCGAAGCGAGGGAAGCGAGGGAAGCGGGGTTCGAAGCCGGGGTCCAGTGATTATTGAAGATTTACTGGATGCCGGCTCACATCATCCCCGGCAAAGCACACGCCGAGGGCAGGCGCCGGCATGACGATCGCCAGCTGAGAAGTAACAAACCGGTTTACCAATGGAATTCTTCGACTACTCGTCTGCCTCCCGGTCATCCGGCGAAGAGATATCGCCTTCCGTTTGACTCCCCGGCGGCCCGAAGTTTTGAACCCGGAAAAAACCGACTGCCAGGCCGGCCGCCAGGACCGCGGAAAGGACGATCACCGTCCAGGCGGCATCCCAGCCGCACACCAGCCAGGCCGCCGCCCCCAGGAGAGAATAGACCGCGCTTCCGATCAGGCAGGTGAGGCGGACAATATCCACCCGCATCCGATGCGCCAGGAACGCGGCGATCCTTTCCAAAAGCCCGGCGCGCTCCAGGCGTTCCGAGCAGTGCGCGGCGTAGACCGCAGCCGCAATGCCGAGGGCGAGGAAGGGGAAGGCGATCCACCGCGCGCTTTTCTCCGTAATGGCGGTCCGGAAAACCAGGCTGAGAACGGCTAACGCCGCGCCGAGCAGGATCCACTCCGCGTAGGCGACCCTGATTTCCTCCATCGGCCGGCGGGCTTTCCCGGTCAAAAATCCGTACCCCTCGAAGGCTTCCGGCCGGCCCGCCGTCCCGCCCGGCGCCGTTCTCCGTCCGGCAAGAATCCGGAACGCCCCCGAAACCAACGCGGCCGAGGAGGATCCGCCGGGGGACCGGCGCCAGCGCAAATAAAGGAAGAACGCCAGCACCGCTAGCGCCGTCCCGATCACGGTAAGGATCAAAGGATCGTTCATACTGGTTCCGCCGTCATCCCGGCACGCTCACGTCGTAATACAGGAAGACCACCGTGCCGTCCCAATTGTACCGGGCGCCCGCGCTTCCCCCCGGGAAATCCGCCATCACCCGGGCCAGCTCTTCCTCCCGCTCGACCGCGATGACGAACAAGAGGCGGGCGCCGGTGATTTCCGGATTCTCTGGCGATCCGTAGGGTTCCATGAGATACACCGCCTGATATCCCGGGACCAGGTAGGTTTCCGAAGTGACGGTGTGGGAAACGACATACCCACCGGTCAGGCACACCACCTGGTAGGAGCCGCCGCGTTCCGAGAGCAGGGCGACAATGCCGTCCGCCACCGCCACGCCCGCGCCCGCGAAATCGTATTTCCCGCGGAAGCGGCTGCCCGGCAAATACTCGGCGAAGGCGAAGTGCAGGTTGTCGGCGGCGGCGAACAGCACCGCCGCCGCGGCGAGCACGGCCGCCGCCCGGCCGGCGGCGGGGACCATCTTCTTGACGCGGGCCGCGACCTCCACAACCGCGAACGCGGCGATCAGCGCGCATCCCGGCGCGGATCCGACATACCGTTGCGCGGAAGGAGAACTTTCGGTGAGCGCGCCGATCAGACCGAAGAGCCCGATCCAGCCGAGCAGCAGCCAACTCCGCGGATCCCGCGCCCGCGCAAGCAGCAGCGCCGCTCCCAGCAGAAACAGGGCGGCCTCCACCGGACGCAGCAACGGAGTCCCGGGGCGGTACCAAGCCGCGGACGGAATAAACGTGAAGGCGCCGAATCCGCGTTCCAGCTGGCCGAGGATCACCTCCCCGGCGCTATCGCCGGCCGATTTCACCGCCAAAGAAAACCATCCCGGCCGGAAAACCGAACTGATCAGGGAATGGGCGCCGGCCTCCTGCGGACGGGCCAGGGTGAAGAAGAGGATCGGCAGCGCGGCGGCCGACGCCGCCGCCCATAGGCCGGCCCATCCGCCGGCGTCGCGCCGGAAGCGCGCCCGGTCGCCGCAGAACGCCGCCGCCGTAGCCCCGAGCGCGAGGATCCACATCAAACGGGAGGGCGCGTAGAAGAACTGCCCCAGCCCGAGCGCCAGTCCGGCGAGCAGAAACGCATTCCGCCGCCCGCTTTTCCAGGCCTGCCAAAGCGCTCCGATGAACGCCGTATATCCGAGGCCATCCCAGATATTGTTCATCCCGATCCGGCTGAAGACGATGTGGAAAGGGGAGACGGCCAGCAGGACGGCCGCCACCGCGCCAATCCGATGTCCGAAGAACGCGCGGCCGGCGAGGTAGAGCAAGCCGACCGTCAGCGCCCCGGCCGCCGCGGATGTGATCCGCAGCGCAAGGACGGTCCGGCCGAGCAGACTCACGGAAACGGCTTCAAGGAAAAAATACAGCCCGGGGTAGGAATGAAATCCGACGGAGCGGAAGAAGGAATCTGCGAATCCGTTCAGGAAGAGCAAGGCATCCGTGCCGGTGAGTCCCTCGTCGGCCGAAAACGGCGGAAGGCCGATCCAGGTGATCCGCAGGAAAAAGGCACATAGGCCGAACAGAAGCGCCCAGGCTGCGGCCTTCCACGCGTTCGATCCGCCCGTTCCCCGGGACGCGAACCCGGCAGCGGTCAGGACGATGCCGGCGCCCCAGGAGAGGAGCGCAACGGCGTGATTCAGCATCCGCGGCCGGTCGCCGGCGGCGGCCGCGCCCAGCAGCGCGAACGCCGCCCCGCCGGCGATGAGGGGAATCTGCGCCGGGGAGACGCCCAGGCGCGCGGCAAGGGCCGACCAAAAACGATCCGGCGCGGACGAAATCCGGGTGGCGACAAACCCCGCGGCACCGATCAGGACCGCCGCGACGCCGAACCCGAGACTGATCCAACCGGCCGAGGGATACAAGCCGGGAACGGGCGGCCCCCCGAGTCTGGACAACGATTGGAGGAAAACCCCACTCGCGGCACAGAGGGCCGCGCCGATCAGAATCCAAAGCAGGGGCACGGACGGCAATCGGAGAATCGAAAAAACCCGCCGGGCCGCTGAGGCGCGGGACGGTTCGGCGTGCAGTAGAGGTTCCAAACCTTTTTCCCGCGCGATGGGAGTTCTCCGCGGGGCGCGTACCTGCCCCCGTTCCGGGTTTGTCGTTCTCCGGGAAGGCATCATGCCGTCGATCCAATCATCGCCGAGCACCTGACCGTGCAGGTATCTGTGCACGCATTATCGCGGATCGGGGATTTTTTTCCTGCGCACGTAATCCGCCAACTACCCCAAACACGCCTCCCAACAGGCCGCGGGCATGAACCGACGAGCGGATTATCGCGGAGAACCTGCCGCTCTGCGGGCCCGGAGACAACGCCCCTGCGGGTCTTCTCCGGTCATCGCGAAGCCCGTCGGCGGGCGGGCTTGGCGGGCGGCCGCTTCGCAGTCCCGGCGGACTCGGGCGACTCGGCCGACACGTCGCAATACAGCGTATCCGGCTGGCAATTCTCGCATTCCATCTGCAGGGTGGCGTGCCGGATTCCGTAGCGGTCGCACAACAGCCGGGCGATCGCCGCTTGGACCGCCGCGCTTTCACGGACGGTGATATCGTCCACCCGAACGTGGGCTGAGAGCATGCGCAGGCGGCGGGTGATCGACCAGACATGCAGGTCGTGCACTCCCCGGACGCCCTTGACCTTCAGCAGATCCGCCACCAGGCGCTCGAGGTCGACATCGCCCGGCGCGCCCTCGAGCAGGATCTGGACCGTCTCGCGCAGGATGCCCCAGGCGTTCCACAGGATGAGGACCCCGGTCAGCGCGCCGGCCAGCGCGTCCCAGCCGTTCCATCCGGTCAGCGCGATCGCGGCGCCGGCGGCGACCGCCCCCAGCGTGGAAAAGACGTCGCCCATCAGATGGACGAACGCACTGCGGACGTTCAGGTCGCCCTCGCTGCCGCGCCGGATGAGCAGGGCGGTGGCCAGGTTGATCGCGAAGGCCAAAGCCCCCACGCCGGCCAGGATTCCGGGCTCCACCTCCGGCGGCTGCAGCAGCCGGCGGTAGGCTTCGGAAAAAATCCCCAACGCGACCAGCACCAGCCCGGTGGAATTGACCAGCGCGGCGAGGATCCCCGCGCGGTGGTATCCGTACGTCTTGCCCGCATCCGCCGGACGAAGCGCCAGACGCATCGCATACCAGCTCAGGCCCAGGGCGATCACGTCGGTGACGTTGTGGGCCGCATCGGTCAGCAAGGCCAGGCTGTTGCCGAACAGGCCCGCGGCGGCCTCCGCCGCGACCAACGCCACGGTCAATCCGGCGGCGATCCCCAGCCGCCGCGAAAGCGATCGCCCCCCTTCCTGTAGATGTACGTGTCCGGCCATCCCATTATCCTTCGGCTTGCAGCCGGATTATATCTTCACCCCGGCCGGCCTTCCCCGGCCGATCCCGCGCCGCATCGCCGGCCAAATCCGCGGCCGTCCGGCCTAGGTACGCCTTTGGGCGGACGAGGCCTGCCTGCGCTATAATCCGTTTCGAAACCCGCGAAGAAAGGGAATATGGACAATCCCGGGCTGACAACCGCACTTCAAATCCTGCCGGGCCTTGCCGCGGCGGCCGGACTGGCGTGCCTCCTCTTCATCCAACGGCGTTGCCTTCCGGGCTTGCTCGGATTTCCTGAGCCTCTCGCCTCCGCGCCGGGACCCTGCGCGGCCTTCGCCGCGCCGAAAGCGGCGGCCAAACGAGCCCGAAAGGCGGCCCGGCCAGCGGCTCCCGCACCGGAATCCGCTCCGCCGCCCACCGGCGCCGCACCGGCCGAAGCCCCTCCGCCGGTCGACATCGAACGGCGTCGGTTGGGCACAGCGCTGGTGTTTGTGGGTTTCTGGTTCGGTTTCCTTTCCCTCATGCTCCGGGCGGATCTCCCCGCCGACAACCCCAACGCCTATCTCCCCTTTCTCGGGATCGGATTGCTCCTGTTTATGGGCGGGATGCACATCGCCTCGCGTCTGGACCGCCGGACCGTTCTGGATCCGCCGCTGGAATGGGCCGCCGCCCGGCTCGGCACGCGCCCGTCGCAGGTGGTCTGCCTGGGCGGGGGCGTCCTGCTGGCCGGCTTGGCGACGGTCGCCGCCGGAACCGCTTCGCTGATGATCAGCCCGCTGACCGCGATACTCGCCTGGCTCAGCGGGATCGCGCTGGTGATCCTGGGCGGCTGGGATTTCGCCCCCCGCGCCGGGAAAGCAACCCTTTCGAAGGACGCACTGTTGTGGGCGGCGGGCCTGACTGTGGCCGCGTTCCTGCTGCGGGCCGTCCTGGTGGGGCAGATTCCGGTCATGCTCAGCGGCGATGAGGGCTCGACCGGGATGGACGCCCTGCAATTCCGGACCGGCGGCGTCGACAATCCTTTCGGGATCTTCGGCTGGCATCCCTTCCCTTCGTTGTATTCCTTCATCGAGTCGCTGGGGATTGCGGTCTTCGGCCGAACCGCCGCCGCGCTGCGCTACCCCTCGGCGCTGGCCGGAGCGCTGACCGTCGGCGGCCTGTACCTTTTGGTGCGGGCGATGTACAGCCACCGGCACGCCCTCGCGTCCGCGTTGTTCCTTTCCGCCCTGCACCTGCACATGCATTTCAGCCGGCTGGGCGTGATGAACACCTGGGACGGCCTGTGGTACCTGATCACCCTGGGCGGGCTGTGGTACGGCTGGACCAGCGGCAAGCGGGCTTATTGGATTTCGGCCGGGCTGGCAATGGGCATCGGGCAGTATTTCTACGCCACCTCCCGGACCCTGTTCGTAGCGGCGCCCCTCTTGCTGGGCGCCGCCGCGGTGTTCGACCGCGCCAAGTTGCGCCTCAACCTCCGCAACCTGATTCCGATGCTGGCCGCGCTGACCGCCGTCCTCCTGCCCCTGGCTTGGTGGATCGGCACCCATTTCGACCATTACATGGCCGACGTGAGGACCAATTCGATCCTCGGCGAATGGATGGAGATCGCCACGCGGGAAAGCGGGCTTCCGGTCTGGCGGATTCTACTCGACCAACTGGAGTTGGGATTCGGCGGATTCTTCAGCGTCAACCTATCGTTCTGGTACCGGCCCGATCAGCCGATCCTGCGCACCCTGCCGGCGGTGTTCTTCATCTTCGGGCTGGCGATCCTCTGCCTGCGCCTACGCGACACGCGCACCTGGGTCCCGCTGTTGTGGCTGGCGGCCTACGGAATGGTCGTTTCGCTCAGCGAGAGTGCGCCCGCCGCCCAACGCCTGCCCGGCGTGGGCGCCGCCTGCGCCCTGGTGGTCGGCTTCGGCGCGGTGGAATTCGTATCGATCCTCGCCAACCTTTTCCCCGCGCGCCAGCGCCTGCTCGGCGTCGCGGCGGTCCTGCTGGTGGGTATCCTGGCGGTCGACGATCTCCGCTTCTACTTCTTCGATTTCACGCCGAACAGCACCTTCCTGGGGAAATACGACTTCGTCGGGGCCGGCGGGGAAGTGGCCCGCAAGATCGTCGAACAGCTCGAGGACGAAGAAGGCGAATGGGAAGTCGTCTTCTTTAACAACGGGCTGATGGGGTTCTACTCCAATCCCGCGCTGCGCTACCTGCTGCCCAACGCCGAGGGAATGGACCTCGAAAACGACTGGGGCTCGCCCGAAAATCCGGAAGTTCCGGAGGGCAACCTGTATTTCGTCTTCATGCCCGGCCGGGAATCCAACATTCCCCTGGTGCAGGCGGATTTTCCCGGGGGAAGCCTGGGCGAGGTTTATGCGCCGGATGGAAGCCTGCTGTTCACCTATTATGTCCGCCGGAGTCCGCTTTAGCGGCAAAACGCGAAACGGCCGGCGATGACGGAGCAACTCACTCTGGAATTCGCGGTATTCCTTCTGGTATTGTTGGCGATCGCGGCCGCGTTCGACCTGTGGCTGATCCGCGCCTGGAAACGGCGGCGCCGGCATCCCCGCTCCGACGGAGACGGCAAACGCCGGGCCGGATCGCCGGCGCAGCGATCCGGCGGGAATGCCGGCGAGCCGCCGAATAAGACCGCGGTTCGCTGCGGGCCGATCCCGCCCGCTTCAACGCCGCCCCGCAAGCCCGCGGTCCCGGGAAGCCAGGCCGCGTCCGACGACTCTCCTGCACGGGAGGCTTTCCCTTTGACACGAGACATGCGATCCTCCAAAAGCAAACGCGGCGCCAAAACCGTTTCCCAAAAGGAGTCCCTCGCCGCTCCGTCCGCCAAAACCGGCCGCACGACGCACGTCAACATCACCATGGACCTGCCCGAGGGCGAAAGCATCCGGGTGACTCTGGAATCCTCGGCGGGCGGAACGCGCTTTGTCCCCGAGGCGCAGGAGGCCGCCGCGCGGCTTCCATCCGGGGCGGCGCAGGCGGCGCGGACGGGGTTTTCCTTCCCGGCCGTCGGATCCTGGGTCGCTTCGTTTTTGCGCGGCCTGCGGCCCTCCGCCGGCTGGCTGTTCACGCTGGCGCTGGTCCTCTACCTGCTGACCCGCCTGATCGGCCTGACCCGCTGGCCGATCTACTTCTTCACCGACGAAGCCGTGCAGACCAATTTCGCCGCCGAACTGGTGAACCGGGGATTTGTCTGGTCGGAGGAGGAAGCGATTCCCGTCTTCTTCGAGAACGCCGGCCAATACGAAATGAACCTCAGCGTGTACGTTCAGCTGATCCCCTACCTGCTGTTCGGAAAATCGGCCTTCGTCACCCGCGCGGTTTCGGCGCTGATCACCCTGCTGGCGGCCGCCGGCGTGGCGTGGATCCTCAAGTACGCCTTCCGCCTGCCGCTGTGGTGGAGCGGGGTCCTTTTGCTTTCGATCGTCCCGATGTGGTTCCTGCATTCGCGCACGGCCTTCGAGCCCGGCGAGGCGATCGCCTTCTACGCGATGTTCCTCTTCTTCTACTCCCGCTACCGCGACGGCCGGCCGTGGATGCTGATCCCGGCCCTGGTCCTCGGCGCGATGGCGGCCTACACCTACAGCCCGATGCAGGTCGCCATGGCGGTCACCGGGGCGCTGCTCCTGCTTTCCGATTTCCCCTATCATCTGCGGCATTGGCGCACCGCCCTGGCCGGATTGGCCGTCCTGATGATCCTGGCGATTCCTTATTTGTGGTTCCTGCACGTCCATCCCGATGCCAACCGGGACCAGCTGGTGATCGTCAGCTCCTATTGGGTGGACGAAGTCCCGCTCGGCCGGAAGCTGGGGATGTTCTTCGACCAATACCTGCGCGGGCTGGATCCGCGCTATTGGTACCTCGCCGATCCGCCGGAAGGCGTCCATCACGACATCGTCCGGCACCTGATGAAGGGCTACGGACACATCGCGCTTTGGAGTCTGCCCTTCGCGGCGGCGGGCCTTCTGCTCTGCCTGGTCAACATCGGCAAGCCGCCGTTCCGCCTGGTGCTCGCCGCGCTGCTGGCGGCCCCCACCGGCGGGGCGGTGGCGCAGATCACCATCTCGCGCACCCTGGTGATGACCATCCCGGCGACTCTGCTCACGGCGCTGGGCGTGAGCTGGCTGCTGGCGCTCCTGGAGCGGCCGGAGGATCCGCCCTTGCCGGAATTTCTGGAAGGTTGGAAGGCGCTGATCGCGCGCCTGGCGGGGGCGCTGCCCGCCTTGCGCGATTCGCTGGCCGCACGGATTCCCGGGCTCGGCCTGGGCGCGCTCCTGCGCGAGTGGCGCGAACGGACGGCGCAGATCGCCGCCGCGTCGCCGGGATTGGCCCGGTTTCCGCGCACGGCTCTGGCGCTCGCCTTGTTCCTGCTGCTCGGATCAGCGAACGTCTACATGCTTTGGGACGCGCTGACCCACGGCCCAACCTGGTACCAGAATTACGAGCTGTACGGCATGCAGTACGGCGGGGAACAGTTGTGCGCCGCGCTGGAGCAGTACCGCCTGGAGCATCCGGAAGCTAACTTGATCGTGTCCTCCTCCTGGGCCAACGGATCGAACGAGATCTTCGACTTCTTCCTGCCCCCCGGCTTCGCCTACCGCACCGGAACCGTCCTCGAATACATTCAGGAATACATCCCGATCGGGCCGCAGGACGTCTTCGTGATGACCTCCGAGGAGTATCACGTGGCGCTCGACAGCGGGAGATTCTCCGACGTCCGGATCCTCCAAACCCTGGAATACCCCAACGGCCAGCCCGGTTTCTACTTTGCCCGCCTGACCTACGCCGCCGGGATCGAGGAGATCATCGCGGCCGAAAAGGCGGAGCTGGCGAAACCGGTCGACGAGACGATTCTCCTGGGCGGCGAATCCGTGCGGGTGGTGCACTCGCGGTTCGATATGGGAACCCTCGCCGCGGGGTTTGACGGGGACCTGTTCTCGCTGATGCGGACTCAGTCCGCCAATCCGATGGTGCTCGAGATGTATTTCCCGGCGGCCCACGCCTTCACGCGGGTGAGCGTCCGGGTGGGCGGCGCTCCGACCCGGCTGGTCGTCACGCTCCATCCGGCCGCGGGAGGCGATCCGTTGTCGTATTCCAATACGGTGGAACGCGCGTCCGATTACCGCGACGTGGAAATCCTTTTGCCCGCGCCGGTGGAGAGTTCCCGCATCCGCTTGGAGATCGAGACGGTGGGCGAAGGGGAGCCGACGCACGTCCATGTGTATGAAGTGCGGCTGGAGGGCGAGGGATGGAAAAACGGCGTCGCCGCCCCTTCTTCGTAACTCTCGTCCTGGATGGCGTGTTTCTTCTGGCGGGGGGCTGCTTCCTACAATCCGGCCAGGCGTTTCTGCGCTACGGGCGGCACGAAGGATATACGCTCTCAGTTCCCGCGTGGTACCTGCCGCTGACCGGCGCCTTGTGGGGAGGGCTGTGGCTCGCGCTGGGGATCGGCTTGGCGCGCCGGCGGGAATGGGCGCGGCGGGCGGCGCTGATCGCCATTCCCTTGCACCTGTTGTTTTGGCTGGCGGATTGGCGGCTGTTCAGCCGGTCGGAGATCGCGATACAATCCTTCGGGTTCGATTTGGCCCTGCGGCTGGCCGCCGCGGGGTTCGGCGCATCGGTTCTGCTGCTTTCCGGCCGGTGGGATTGGGCCGGAAAGGCGGAAGCCGAGTCGGAACCGCCACGGGAAAGCGGACAAACCCATGTCGAATGACCAGCAGGTAAAAAAACTCCATCTGGCGCGGGAGCAGGCGCGGCAGGGCGGCGGCAAAGAGAAGATCGACGCCCAGCACGAGCGCGGGAGACTCACCGCCCGCGAGCGGATCGACCTGCTGCTCGACAAGGGATCCTTCCGCGAACTGGATCCGTTCGTCCAGCACCGCTGCGATCATTTCGGCATGGACCGCAAGCACTATCCGGGGGACGGCGTGGTGTGCGGCTGGGGAACGGTCGAAGGGCGGCTGGCCTACGTCTCCTCGCAGGATTTCACCGTCATGGGCGGCAGCATCGGCGAAGCGCACGCCGCGAAGATCTGCAAGCTGTATGATCTGGCGCTGAAGAACGGCGTTCCGGTGGTGTGCTTGAACGATTCCGGCGGCGCCCGGATCCAGGAGGGGGTCTCCTCGCTGGCCGGATGCGCGGAGATCTTCCTGCGCAACACGCTGGCCTCGGGCGTGATCCCCCAAATCAGCGCCATCCTCGGGCCGTGCGCCGGAGCGGCGGTCTATTCCCCGGCCCTGACCGATTTCACCTTCATGGTTCAGGGCACGGCCCAGATGTACCTGACCGGCCCGGACGTGGTCCGCGCCGTCACCCACGAGGACGTGACCGCGGAGGAACTGGGGGGAGCAGGGGTGCACGGCAGCATCTCTGGCGTGGCCCACGTGACGGCGATGAACGACGCCGAATGCATGGAGCGGATCCGCAATCTGCTGCTCTACCTGCCGCAAAACAACCTCGAGGATCCGCCCTGCCGTCCCACCAACGACGATCCGTTGCGCACGGAAGAGGCGCTGGACCGGATCATCCCGGAGGATCCCCTCAAACCCTACGAGATTCGCGAGGTGATCCGCCTGGTCGCCGACAAGGGGGTTTTTTACGAGATCCAAGAGGAGTATGCCCAGAACATCGTCGTCGGATTCGCGCGGCTGGCGGGGCATTCGGTGGGGATCGTCGCCAACCAGCCGGCGGTGTTGGCCGGCTCGCTTGACATCAACGCCTCGGCCAAGGCCGCCCGCTTCGTCCGCTTCTGCGATTCGTTCAACCTGCCGCTGGTCACGCTGGTCGACGTTCCCGGATTCATCCCCGGCACCGCGCAGGAGCACGGCGGCATCATCCGCGCAGGCGCGAAACTGCTGTACGCCTACTGCGAAGCGACGGTGCCGAAGGTCACGGTGATCACCCGCAAGGCCTACGGCGGGGCGTACATCGTGATGAGCTCGAAGCCCATGCGCGGGGATATCAACCTCGCCTGGCCGAGCGCCGAGATCGCGGTGATGGGGCCGGAAGGGGCGATCAACATCGTCTTCCGCAAGGAGCTCGAAGCGGCCAAGGACAAGGACGCGCGGCGCCGGGAGCTGGCGGCCGAATACGCGGAGAAATTCGCCAATCCCTACGTGGCCGCCTCGCGCGGCTACCTCGACGACGTCATCGAACCGCACGAAACACGGCCGCGGCTGATCAACGCCCTGGCGATGTTGGCCAACAAGCGGGATTCCCTGCCGAGCAAAAAGCACGGGAACATCCCGCTGTAAGGTTGTCATTGCGAGGAGGCCCCGCGCCTTCCCCGAGCAGAGCGAGGGGAAGCGGGGCCGACGAAGCAATCTCACCCGCAAGTCGAAAAGCGTCGAAAGGCGACGACAGAAACCCCGCCTTCTGACAAGCGAAGGAGATTGCTTCGCCCTCTTCGAAGGCGCGCAATAACACAGCACATCCTTCTCGGACTGCGTTTGGATCGTCATGGAGATCTAGTTTGCTCTTCAACAAGGTTCTGATCGCCAACCGCGGCGAAATCGCGGTCCGCATCCTGCGCGCCTGCCGGGAGCTCGGCATCCCCACCGTGGCCGTGTATTCGGATGCCGACCGGCAGGCCCTCCATGTGCGCTACGCCGACGAAGCCTACCGGCTCGGGGCGGCGCCGGCGCGCGAATCCTACCTGCGGATCGACCGGATCCTCGACGTCGTCCGCCGCTGCGGAGCGGACGCGGTCCACCCCGGATACGGCTTCCTGGCCGAACGCGAGGATTTCGCGGTCGCCTGCGAGGAAGCCAAGATCGCCTACATCGGGCCCAAGCCCTCGTCGATCGCGGCGATGGGCGATAAAACCACGGCGCGCAACACCGTCGCCAAGGCCGGGATTCCGGTGGTGCCCGGGACGGAGGGCGAAGGCAATCTCACCGACGAGGAGCTGATCCGCATCGCTCCGTCGATCGGGTTTCCGCTGTTGATCAAAGCCACAGCCGGGGGGGGCGGCAAGGGGATGCGCGAGGTGATGACGCCCGGGGAACTGCCGCAACTGCTGACAGCCGCCCGGCGCGAAGCCGAGGCCGCCTTCGGCGACGGCAACGTCTACCTGGAAAAGCTGATCCTCACCGCGCGCCACGTGGAATTCCAGATTCTGGCCGACAAGCAGGGCAACGTCATCCACCTCGGAGAGCGCGAGTGCTCGCTCCAGCGCCGCCACCAGAAGCTGTTCGAGGAAGCGCCCTCGCCGTTCCTCGGCAGCGACGAGGCTTTGCGCCGGAAGATGGGCGAGGTCGCCTGCCGCACGAGCGCCAGCGTCGGCTACATCAACGCCGGGACGATCGAGTTCCTGGTCGACAAGGACCGCCACTTTTATTTTTTGGAGATGAACACCCGCCTGCAGGTCGAGCATCCGGCGACCGAAATGATCACCGGAATCGACATCGTCAAGGAGCAGATCCGCATCGCCCGCGGCCGCCCGCTGCGCTACCGCCAGGAGGAAGTCCGGGTCAACGGCTGGTCGCTCGAGTGCCGGATCAACGCCGAGGATCCGTACAACAAATTCACCCCTTCCACCGGGAAAATCCACGCGGTGTTCGCGCCCACCGGCCCCGGGGTGCGGGTCGACACGGGCGTCTATTCCGGCTTCGAGGTGACGCCCTTCTACGACTCGCTCATTTCCAAGCTGGTGGTCTGGGGCGAAACCCGCGCCGAGGCGATCCTGCGCATGCGGCGGGCGCTCGAGGAATACCGCATCATCGGGGTTAAAACCAACATCCCCTTCCACCAAGCGCTGCTCGATTCTCCGCGCTTCCTGGCGGGCGTATTCGACACCCGCTTCGTCGAGGAGCGCTTCGCCCTCAACGGCTCCCCGGAGGAATCCAACCACCACCCCGAGATGGCGGCGATCTTCGCCACGCTGGTGGAGCACCGGAACTCGCAGCGGGCGGCGCAGATCATGGAATCCGCCCATCCGCAATCCTGCCCGAATTGGAAATGGGCCGAACGCGGAGGGAGGATCCGCCGGTGAAATACGCGACGACGATCGGGGAACGGACCTACCGGGTGGAGGTCCTTGACGACCATCGCATCCTGCTGGACGGGAAACCGTACGAGGTGGATTTCACCGCCATCGGCAACCAGCCGGTGTATTCGCTGCTGATCAACGGCCGGTCATTGGAAGCGCACGCCGTTCCGCGCGGCGACGGATGGCAGATTCTGCTGCATGGAAAAATGTTCGAGGCGCGGGTCGAAGACGAACAGGCGATCCGGATGCGGGCGCTGACGCGCCCGGCCGCCGAATCCGGCGGCGAGTTCGCCCTGCGCGCCCCGATGCCGGGCTTGGTGGTGGGCATCCCGGCGGCCGAAGGCCAACCCATCGCCAAGGGCGAAGCCCTGGTCATTCTGGAATCGATGAAAATGCAGAACGAACTCCGCTCGCCCAAGGACGGAACCGTCCTGGAAATCCGGGTTCAGCCGGGGCAGGCCGTCGAGCAGAACCAGGTGCTCCTCCTCCTCGGATAGGCACCGGCCCCCTCCCCCCGTGCGAGGTGACGCATGAACCGTCAAGCCAAACCCGCCGCCCTCGAGCAGGAAGTCAAATTCCTTCTGAAAGATACGGCGGACATGCGTCGGCGGCTGGCGGAGCTCGGCGCGCGGGCGTACCAGCCGCGGATGCACGAAACCAACATCCGCTTCGACACGGCCGACGGAATCCTCACCCGGGCGCGCAAGGTGCTGCGCCTGCGCAAAGCCGGGGCGGCGATCCTCACCTACAAGGAGCCGGAAGCCGCCCTTCCCGCGGAAGCCTCCGCGGCCGCCCGCCGCAGCCTGGAAACCGAGATCGCCGTCGACAGCCTCGAGAAGACCGTTCACGTGCTGGAAGCTCTCGGCTTCCACCCGATCGTGCGGTATGAGAAATACCGCGAAGTCTTCCGTTGGGAATCGGTCCTGTTGATGTTCGATCAGCTGCCGTTCGGCGATTTCCTCGAACTCGAAGGGCCAGACCTGGCGGAACTGCGCCAGACCGCCGAAGTTCTCGGCCTGGTTTGGAAGCGGGCGCTCCGGACCTCCTACATGGGGATCTTCCTCATGTTGAAGAAAAAATACCGCCTGGCAACCCTGGAAGCGACCTTCGCCGCCTTGGAGGGATGGGACCCCCGCAGAACAGAGGAAGCCCTGGACTCCATGCCGCACGAGGACCCATATGAGCGACAGAACGCCTGACGAGCGCCGCGAGTGGGAGGAGAAAATCCTCCAACCGGCGCTGAAGAAATTGCCGGAACGCAAGCCGGAATTCGAAACTCCCTCCGGAATTCCGCTCGAGCGCGTGTACCTGCCCCCGCAGGACGACGGCGGGCGGATCGAGTTTCCGGGCCGCTATCCCTTCACCCGCGGAGTCCAGCCGACGATGTACCGCGGGCGGCTGTGGACGATGCGCCAATACGCCGGATACGCCACCGCTGAGGAATCCAACGCCCGCTACCGTTTTCTGCTTTCGCAGGGGCAGACCGGGCTTTCGGTGGCCTTCGACCTGCCGACCCAGATCGGATACGACCCAGACCATCCCCTGGCGGCGGGCGAGGCGGGCAAAGTGGGGGTGTCGGTGTTCAGCCTGGAGGAGATGGAGCGCCTGTTCGCCGGGATCCCGCTGGAAAAGGTCTCGACCAGCATGACGATCAACGCCCCGGCCGCGGTTCTGCTGGCGATGTACGTCGCCGCGGCCAAGCGCCAGGGGGCGGATCCGAAGACGCTGCGCGGCACGATCCAGAACGACATCCTCAAGGAATACATCGCCCGCGGGACCTACATCTTCCCGCCCCAGCCCTCGATGCGGCTGGTGACCGACATCTTTGCCTGGTGCCGCGATTCCCTTCCGGCCTGGAACACCATCTCAATCTCCGGGTACCACATCCGCGAGGCCGGGAGCACCGCGGTTCAGGAAGTGGCCTTCACGCTCGCCAACGCCGTGGCCTACGTGGAGGCGGCGCGGCGGGCGGGCCTAGCGGTGGATACCTTCGCTCCCCAGCTGGCTTTCTTCTTCAGCGCCCACAACCATTTCCTCGAGGAAGTGGCCAAGTTCCGCGCGGCGCGCCGCCTGTGGGCGCGGATCATGCGCGAGCGATTCGGGGCCGCGGACCCGCGCTCGCAGATGCTGCGCTTCCACACCCAGACCTGCGGCTCCACGCTCACCGCCCAGCAGCCGGAAAACAACGTCGCCAGGGTGACCGTTCAAGCCCTGGCTGCGGTGCTCGGCGGGACCCAATCCCTGCACACCAACAGCATGGACGAGGCGCTCGGCTTGCCGACCGAGAAAGCCGTCCGGGTGGCTCTGCGGACCCAGCAGATCCTGGCGCATGAATCCGGCGCGGCCGACACGGTCGATCCGCTGTGCGGATCCTACGCGGTGGAAGCGCTGACCGACGAGATCGAACGCCGGGCCGAGGAATACCTCCGCCGGATCGACCAGCTCGGCGGGGCGATCGCCGCCATCGAGCGCGGTTTCCCGCAGGCGGAGATCCATGAAGCCGCCTACCGCGCCCAGCGGGCGGTGGAGCGTGGCGAGCAGGTCGTGGTCGGCGTGAACGAATTCGACGAGGGCGAGGCGCCGAAGCTGGAGACCCTGCGGGTCTCTCCGGCGGTCGAGGAGAAGCAGATCCACCGCCTGCAGGCGCTGCGCCGGCGGCGCGATTCCTCCCGGGCGGCGGAGCTGGCTGGGAGGCTGGAGTCGGCCGCCAAGGAAGACGGCAACCTGATGCCGCTGATCCTGGAGTGCGTGGAACACGACCTGACGCTGGGCGAGATCTGCGGCGCGCTGCGCGCGGCGTGGGGTGAATATCATCCGGAGGGCTGAATGGCGGACGGAACGAAATTGCATCACGTGGCGGTGGTGACGGCGGACATCGACTCGGCGCTGGCGTTCTGGCGCGACGCGCTCGGGCTGGAGCCCTCCGGCGTGAAATTCCTGCCGGAGCAGAAATCGAAGATCGCCTTTCTGCCGCTCGGAAGCGCGGAGATCGAGCTCGTCCAGCCCGCCGATCCGGATTCCGGAATCGGGAAATACCTTTCGAAGCGCGGGCCCGGGATGCACCACCTCTGCTTGGAAGTCCGCGACTTCGACGGCGCGGTCGGGCGGCTGAAGGCCAAGGGGATCCGCCTAACCAGCGAAGCGCCGATGACGGGGGCCGACGGCCGGAGAATGATCTTCGTGCACCCGGAAAGCGCGGGGGGAGTGTTGGTCGAGCTTTATGAGGGCGGGGAATTCGCGGAGAAACCGTAAACCCGATTACCGCGCAGACGCCAAGGCCTCAAAGAGAACACTTGGCAGGGTGCTGTACAAGCCGGTCGAGCCCCGCCCCGCTTCGCGGAGCGAGGCCGAAGGACGATTTTTCGTTTGGAACATCGCCTTCCGGTTGTGTCGTCATTCCCGCGTGTTTTTAGCGGGAATCCATGGATTGGGAGGCGTGGATGCCCGCGTGTATCTAGCGGGCACGGCACCCCCCTAAGCCTTTTCGGATATTCAGCGAATTCACGAGACAAGCTGTTAGGGGGAAAATACGGTGCGTAGTACGAAGGGAATTGCCCCTCCCCCCACTCATCGCGCAACCTTCCGACTCCATCATTAATCCGAGGGGATTATCGCTGAGGAACGGTCGAGGGGCCGGGAAAGCAGCCGGTCCGCAGGGAAGGTCTCGGCGGCCATCGCCCGAACCTCGTCCAGCCAGGCCTCCCTCTGCTGTGGAGTACTGGTGACGACCACCCCAAACATCCTCCGGCGGAATTGCTTCACCCCGCAAAAATCGAAAATGCACGACCGCCATATCCTCTCGAGCGGATCCCCGAACACATCCGCCTCCCGCCGCGCGGGGGTGTTTGAGGTGTTGAACACGGCGGCCGCTTCGGCCTTGAGCAATCCGGCGGGTATCCCCTCGCCCTGGTCGCCTTCGAGGAACTCATACGCCGCCCCGGGCCGCAGGACCCGGTCGATCCACCCTTTGAGGACGGCCGGCGGCTGGCCCCACCAATCGGGATGCACGATCACGATGCCGTCGGCTTGCGAAATTTCCCGGCAATGGGTTTCAATCTCCGGCGGAAGGGGAGCGGATTTTTGGATTTCCCCGGCCGGGAGGAGCGGGTCGAAGTGCTCGGCGTACAGATCGTGGAAATCGACCGAATGACCGAGGCGGCCAAGCTCCTGCCCGGCCGCCCGGGCGATCGCATAGTTGAAGCTTCCCGGATTCGGATGGGCAAGGATTAGGGAGATCTGCATTTTTTCAGAATCCAAAGGTTGAGAAGAAGCGCGGGCGCCGCTTTCAGGCGGGGCAGAAGGTCACGTTCCCGGGAACCACGTTGAGGATCGGCGTGCCGGTGGACGGATCCAAGGCGATAGTCTGCTCGGTGACGTAGATGCAATCTCCGGCGTTCACCCCGCGGCCGGTCCATTGGCGGCTGACAAAATGCAGTCCGAAGTTCTTATCGGTGAAGAAGTAGATCCGGTAGACGGAGCCCTCCCATTCGGAGAACACCACGGCGCCCCCGACGCAGAGTTTGCGGCCGGCGTCGTCGCGGGTGATCTCCAGCGCGTAGGCGCATTGGGCGGGCAGATTGGCGGGCCGGGGCGGCGCGGAAGCCGGCGGCACGACGGGGCAGCGCCGCAGGCTGTAGGGCGTGATCGGCATCACCGGCGCGGCGGCCTCCACATTGCGCGAGAGCACGCCTTCGGCGTAGGCGCATTCGCCCGCCTGCAATCCGATCCGGTCGACCCAGTCGTACCCCAGCATATACAGCTTTCCCCGCGGGCCGAAGTAGACGCGGTACTCGCCGCCCTGCATGGTGATCTGCGTGATGGTTCCGCCGACGCACAGATACCTGCCGTAATCGTCGAGGGTGACATCCAGGGCGTCGACGCAGCCTTCCGGCAAACGCGGGACGCCGGTCGGCAGCGGGGTGTCGGTCTGCAGTGGCAAGGGGGTGAATGCCATCGGAGTGGAACCGGCGGTTGGAGCGGCCACAGCGGAATCCTGCGTCGCGGTCAACCCATCCGTCGAAGTCCGGGTCGGGCTTGGCGCGGCGGCGCCGCTTCCGCAGCCCGCGAGGGACAACGCAGTGAAACAGCAGACCCAGGCGGCCGGGCGGAAGGGGTGCGGCACCCAGGCTTGGCGAAGGGGCATTTCCGTCGTTCCCGCGCCGGATCCCATCCCGGCGCCCGGCGAAACCGCGATGCCGCCGGCGGGCGCTTGCGGCGCAATGCCGCGACGGGAAACAGATCGACGGGCGAAGCGCAAGGCCATCAGGCGGCGGGACAACGCTTCAGGCTGTAGGGCGTGATCGGCATCACCGGCGCGACCCCGTCCCGCGACAGCTTGCCCTCAGCGTAGGCGCATTCGCCCGTCCGCAGGCCGATCCGGTCCTCCCAATCGTACCCGAGCATATACAGTGTGCCGCGCGGGCCGAAGAAAACCCGGTATGTCCCCCCCTCCAATGTGACTCGCGTAACGATTCCGCCGACGCATAGCCGTTTTCCGTAGTCGTCCAGGGTGACCGAAAGGGCGTCCAGACAGCCTTCCGGCAGATAGGGAACGCCCGTCGGCAGCAGGGTGACGGTTTGCAGGGGCAACGGCGTGGCAACCGTGCCGGCGGGGGCGGCTCCGCTCCCGCCGAGGCCCGCCGGAAGGGCGGCTGCGGTGGCCGTCTCATCCTCCGGCAGGGTGAAGGCTCCGCCGATCACTCCACATCCCGAAAGCGCCGCGGCGATGAGAATCGAAATGATGGCTGTGGAACGGATGGATGTGCGCATGCCAACCTCCAGTGCGGATGTCCCTCCCCCGGCTATGGCTCAGGCTCCCTCGGTTCGACCAGAATATGGTCCAGGCCGCGTCCGCCCTCCCAAGGGTAGATGATGCGGGCGTCGGTGACCGCGCCGTAATATTCCGGCTTGGCCGTCCCGAACAGGCTGCGGTGCGGATTGTAGTGCAGGACGCACAATTCCGGGAAGCCCCCGGCGCCGAGGATGCGGTTCTTCACGGCGGTGATGGTCCGTCCAGACCCCCACACGTCGTCGACGACCAAGATGCGTTTGTTTTTCAGCAAGCCGTCATCGGGGAATTGGAGGAAATTGGGCCAGGCGAGGAGCGCGGCTTTGGCGGCCTGGTCGGGAAAATCCACCGACGCGGTGAACAAGGTTTTGATGTCGAGGACTTCGCTGAGCAGTCCGCCGGGGACGATCCCGCCGCGGGTGATGATCACCATCGCGTCGAATCGGCCGCGGAACTGCGGAACCAGCACATCGATCAGCGTATCCACGTCGTTCCAGGTGAGTAGTTCGTGTCGTTCCGCCATGAGTCTTATGCGCCGCCGCGGATCGGAGGGATCTTCCGCCGCCTTCCGCGCCGGAGCATTCACTCCGATGATAATGTCACGGCGCCCGTAATGCAAGCGGGGGTATACTATAGGCCGACTCGGCCTTCCAGGGGGATACCATGCAAACGATGATTCCACTCAAACCAGGCGTCTTCTTCCATATTTTTAACCGGGGAATTAACCGGAGCCGCATCTTCTTTGAGGAAAGGAACTACGCCTATTTCCTCGCGTTGCATGAGCGGTTTTTACCGCCGCTGTCGGATACCTACGCCTTTTGTCTGCTGCCCAACCATTTCCATTTCCTGATCAAGGTCAAACCCGGCGAGGAGCCGGTTTCGGCGCTGATCTCGAAAGCATTCAATAGGCTGTTTGCATCCTACGCCCTGGCGATCAACAAGGCCTACTCCCGCACGGGATCGCTATTCCAGCACCATTTTCACCGCATTCCCGTCGGATCCAGCCGGTATTTCGCCGCCTTGGTCCACTATATCCACAGAAATCCGCAAACTCACGGGTTGGTACCTGATTTCAGGGACTGGCCGTATTCGTCCTATCACATCCTCCTATCCCAAAAGCCGACCCGGATTCAGCGGGCGTCCACCCTCTCCCGTTTCGGGGGAAGAACCGGATTTCTTGAATACCATCGAAGACCTCGACCTTGTGAAGGATTATCGGATTTTATCGGCAACGATATGGATTAGGCGCAGGCGCTTAGACCGACTCGGCCTTAAGCCCGAGTCGGCATGGCCGCGACGATCACGCTGTGCCTGCCGGCCACCCTGGTTAAAAAAAGAATCCGGCTGTTCTCCCCCTTAAGCCGCAATTGCTTTTCCAGGCCTTCGGGCTCAAGCGGCGAACCGCGCTTCTTAATCACCACCCGGCCGACCGACCGCGCCCGCAGCCACTCCCGCAAACGCTTCAATCCGAAGGGGATGACCTCCTCGACCCGGTAGGCCTGCGCCCAGCAGGTGGGCGCGCACACATCCGCCGTCAGGTACGCCAGGGACGGATCGATGCGCGCCGCGCCCAGACGGGCCGCTAACTGCCGCACCAAGCCCGCCCGCAGAATGGAAGGATCCGGTTCATACAGGAATTCCCGCACCCGGGAAAGCGCGTCGTCGGACGGCTCGCCGTCGGTCATCGTTTCGCCCGCGGGAAGCAGCGTCGCGCGCCGCGCGGCGCTTTGCAGCGCGCCGTACCAAAGCACCGCCTCGCGCAGTTCGCCGTTCCACGATAGGAACTCCACCTCGCACGGCTCCCGTTCGATCTCTTCCCAGCGCACGCCGGGCGAAATCTTTACGCCCAGCGCTTGGGAGCCGAGGGCGTCCCGCCAGCGGACAATCCCCTCCAGCGGCGGCGAGTAGCGCCGCACCGAGTGGATCCGCCGCTGATCCTCCCGCCGTGAAGGGTCGCAGAAGATGCCGAACCGATCGCGCGGCGCGGCGGCCGCGCCCTTCCCGGCGAAGAACGCCCCCGGACGGAGAAGGTCGGTGAGCAGCCAGCGCACCGGATGGGCGGGAGCGTAGGCCCGGACGTTTTCCGCCGCCATCCGCAGGCGCAGCGCGTCCCGGTCCGCCGCCCAGGTCGGCGCGCATGCCGCGAGCGCGATCGTATCCCCGCCGACCCCGCACCCCAAGTCCGCGATCCCCGCCAGGCCGCGGAAGCGCAGGGCGCGGTGGCGCGCGATCCCCTCGGCCGAGGCCTGTTCCAGCGCTTCACGGGTGAAGAACATCTCCCCCGCGCGGGAGAATTTTTTCTCCGCCCGCCGGCGGAGGATCGCCGTTTCCAGCGCGGCCCGCGCCAACTCGCGCTCCACCCCTTCCCGCTGCAGGGCCGCCCAATCCGCGAGAAAGCCCTCCTCCCGCGGGTTTAGGCCCCGCGCCAGGCACAGCGCCTCCCGGCCTTCGGCTTCGGTCAACCGGCGCAGCAGAAGAGAATCCATCGCCGGAACTTTACCCCCTTCCATGCGCTTGTCAATCTTCTCCCGTCCGGCGCGGACCGAGCCGGAAACGGACTTGGGGTACAATTTAATCCGGAGCAATCGATGAACGCCGATTCCATTCTGGGCGAATCCCTGCCGCACGATTCCCTCCAAGGGCTGATCGAATCCCTCAGCGCCTACATCGAGCAGTATCACGGGGGCGCGGTCCGCTACCTCGGCGTGGAAGGGAAAATCCTCAAGGTGAAGCTGGAAGGGGCATGCAGCGGATGCCCGCTTTCGCCCAGCACCCTGCACGGCTGGGTGGAGGGCACGGTCAAGCAATTCTTCCCGGAAATCGAACGCGTCGAGGCGATGGAAGAGCGGACGGCATGAGCCTCAATCCGGGCGATCTTCTCCGCAACCGGTACCGCATCACCGGCATCATCGGCAAGGGCGGAATGGGCGCCGTCTACCGCGGTGAGGATTCAGCCCTCCAGACCACCGTCGCGATCAAAGAGAACCTGAATCCCCTGCCGCAGGCGGTTAAGCAGTTCAAGCGCGAAGCGGTGCTGTTGGCTTCGCTGCGGCACCCCAACCTGCCCCGCGTCACCGACCACTTTATCGAAGGCGACCTGCAATACCTGATCATGGATTACATCCCCGGGGATGACCTGAAAACGATCCTCGAACGGCAGGGCGCCGTAAGCGAATCCCAGGTGGTCGGCTGGTGCCGCGAGATCTGCGACGCGCTGACCTACCTCCACACCCAGCACCCGCCTGTCACCCACCGCGACATCAAGCCGGCCAACATCAAGATCATGCCCGACGGCAAGCCGGTGCTGGTGGATTTCGGGATCGCCAAGGCGACGGAAGTCGGCGGCGCAACCACCACCGGCGCGCGCAGCCTCACCCCGGGGTTCGCCCCTCCCGAACAGTACGGCAGCAGCCCGACCGATTCGCGTTCGGACCAATACTCGCTGGCGGCCACGCTCTACAACCTGCTCACCGGCCACATCCCGCCCGACAGCCTGGAGCGGGCGCTGGAACAGACCGAACTCAAGCCGATCCGCGAGTGGAATCCGAAAATCAGCCCGGCGGTCGACGCTTCGATTTGGAAGGCGATGTCGCTCAGCCCTTCGGAGCGCTTCCTTTCGGTGAAGAATTTCTTCGAGGCGCTTTCGGGGGACACCGAGCTTTCCATTCTTCCCCAGGATATGACCAAATCGGCCTCGAGGGAGGCGTTGACGGTCATCCGCCGCACACCGGAAAAAACCACCAAGGAGAAATCGCCCCCCGCAGGCCCTTCCCCGGAAGAAACGCCCGCGCAAGGCCGTAAGCCTCCGGCGGTCCTGTGGGCCGGGATCGGCGCGATTCTGTGCCTGGCGGCAACGGGCCTGGCCGTGGGCGGATACGCGTTGAGCGGCGGCTGGCCCCCCGCCTCAAAATCTCCCAGCACCCCGGCAGTCCGCCGGACGGCGGTTGCGGTATCCCTGGAGTCCGGCTCGACGCAGGCGGTCGTCCTCCCGTTTGAAGATACCGCCACCCCCACTCCCAGCCTTGCGCCTTCGCCGACGGTCACCCGTACCCCGACCCCCGAGCCCACACCGGTCGGCGGTAGCCGCCTGCTCGCCTTCGTCAGCAACCGGGCCGGCGGGACCTACCAGATCTTCACCTACAACCTGGCGACCGGGGAGATCGCGCAGGTGACCAGCGACCCCGTCGACAAGGGCCGCCTGGCCTGGTCGCCAGACGGAAAATACCTTTATTACGAAGCCAAAGTGCCCGGCGGCACGACGGACATCTTCAGGATAAACGCCGACGGATCCGAGCCGCAAAACCTGACCGATTACGAGTTAAACGACCTGTATCCCGCGCCGTCGCCCAACGGCGACCGGATCGCCTTCGTCTCCAAACGCAACGGATACGAACAGATCTATTGGATGGCGGCCGACGGCGCCGGCGCGATCAACGTCAGCGCCAAGCACGACACCGCGGAGTTCCACCAGCCGGAAGAATGGGATCCCGCCTGGTCACCGGACGGCATGCTGCTGTATTTCACGGTCAACATCACCGGATGGCGGCGGGTCTACCGCTGGAACACGCTCGACCCGACCAGAATGCCGGTAATCGTCACGGTGACGGCCGGCGATTATTGGGAAGGCGAGCCGGCCGTTTCCCCGAGCGGCGAGTACGTGGCCTACACCCGCCGTCACAACGACGGGGGGAGCGATATCTGCATCGGGGTGACCGACCTGACCAAACGCATGCCGTGCACGGAACCGCTCACCGACCGCCGATGGAATTCCGATCCGGACTGGTCTCCCGACGGGGGATGGATCGCGTTCACGTCCAGGCGCAACGGAAAAGGCGACATCTACCGGATCATGATCTCCGGCAGCGGGGAAACCCGCCTGACCGACGATCCGGCGGACGATCTGTATCCGGCCTGGCAGCCGGCCGGCGGATCATCCGCATAACCTCTCCGCCGAACGGTTTGCTCGTGCCCGAATCCGGCAATTCCGGTATACTTCAAATCTCCGCCTGCCCAATCATCCCAGGGTGGTTTGGCATACAGGGCGGTAGGACCATCCGCCTCGCAGAAACGCATTGAACGGACTATTGCAAAGTCAGTAATCAGTAATAGGAAAGCATCATCTTCAGGGAGGAGTCTCGCGGCCGGGCGCCGCGCTTCCTCTGAAGGCGGGATCATCCCCCCTCCAGCCCGGAGGGCATTCGCTAGGCCAAGAGGAGTCGTCCATGAAAAAACATCTTCCGTTCCCCCTGCTTGCGGCGCTGTCGTTCCTGCTTTGCGCCTTTGCCGCGCCCCCGCTCCCGGCCATGGCAGAACCGTCGATGAAGTTGGAACTTATCACGGACATCACCGCCGATGGATCAGGGACCATGGAATACCAGCTGACCCTTTCGAAGGAATTCATCGACACGGTCAAGTTATACGGCGAATATGACCCGGAGGAGATGTGCGAAAGCTTTTTTGAATCCGGTTACGACGATTGGGAGTCTGGCCAACGGGACATGGAAAGCGGGCTCGAATGCACGGCCAAGACCGAATTCGAGGACCTGGGAGAGTTGGAGGACGTGGTCGAATCCAATTTCGGCGACGCGGAATTCGACCGTCTGGAGATCGAGGGCGGGGTGTTGTATTACGACCTGGATCCGGGTGTCAGCGGCGATGAGTTCGTCTCCGGAGACGACGTGGATCTGCCGTTCGAGGTGTCGGCGTTCTGGGTCCTGAAGGTGCCCGGGGAAGTCGTGGAAACCAACGCCGATTCTACAAGCGGGAACACCTTGCGGTGGAATCTGTTGAAGCTTTCCAAATCCGACAACATCACCGCCGAGGTCAAAATCGGCGGGGGCGGATTGCTCGGATCGGACCCGACCCTGATGATCCTCGGCGGGCTCGGCCTGACGGGCTGCTGCTGCCTGGTGCTGATCGTCATCGGCGTCGCGGCATTCTTCTTCCTGCGGCGGAAAAAATCATCCGCCCCGGAGGCGTGAGCTTGTTCTTCCCGCCCGGCGCCGCCGGAATCCGGAATTCCTTTTCCGTATGCACACCTCTATCCCAAGGGAGGATTTATGAGATACAAGCGAGCGGTCCTCGGACTCGGATTAGCGGGGTTGCTGCTATCCGCCTTCGGCTCCCCGCCGGCTCCGCGTCCGGATCCCAATGCCCGGATCATTATGCAATTCCTGACCGTCGTGAACGCGGATGGTACGGCCGAGTTCCACTACATCTTCAAGTACGGCAAGGCGCTGCTTGAGGATATCAAAGAGGCCGGCAAAGTTCCCTTGGACGACATCTGCGAGGAAACCTTCGCCGAAATCGAAGACCCCGATTTCACCTTCACCCAGGAAAACCACGGCGAGGAAATCTGGTGTACGAACATGCAGGAGTTCGACACCCTTCCGGATCTTGTGGATATGCTGGAGGATGATTTCGGCAACCTGTCCGTCCGGCGGCTGGAGATCGAGAACCACACGTTTTTCCTCGACCTCTCTTGGAGTAGATTTCCATGCACGAGCTCCGATCCCTCCGATTTCACCTGCGAGTGGACCGTCGAGGCGCCCGGAAAAGTGGGAGAGAACAACGCCACCCGCGTGGAGGAGGACCGGCTGACATGGGACCTGATGGATTCGGATACGCCCCGCAAGTTCCAGGCGGAAAGCGCGGCCGGCGGATCCGATACGACCTTGTGGATCGTCCTGGCGGCCGTTCTGACCTGCGGTTGCTGCACGGTTCTCCTGCTGATCATCGGCGGGGTGGCCGCCTATCTCATCTGGAGCAGGCGCAAGCGGGCATCGGAAGCTCCGGAGGACGCCGAAGCCGCCGCCCCCGCTCCACCCTCCCTTCCCGCGGATACAATAAAACTGTAATTCCTGCGGATCAGAAAAAAGGACCGGATCCCCTCCGGTCCTTTTTTCGTCCCGCGGGATTTGCACATGCCCGCAGCCTTCCGGCGCCGGGAACGTCGGAAGGGGATTCACCCCGTGCTATAATCTGCGCGCTATCCATTTCACGGATTACTGATCCGGAAGGAGCTCCATGGCCGAACCGATGATCACCCCGCCGGCGGAAGGGCAGCCCGTCGTCTGGCAGGACGGCCGGCTGAACGTGCCGGACCGCCCGATCCTTCCGTTCATCGAAGGCGACGGGACCGGAAGGGACATCTGGCGCGCCGCGGCGCGCGTGCTCGACGCCGCCGTGCGGAAAGCCTACGGCGGAGTCCGCCGGATCGCCTGGATGGAAGTGTATGCCGGAGAGAAAGCCTTTCGCGAATACGGAACCTGGCTCCCCGATTCCACAGTGCAGGCTTTCCGCACATACCTGGTGGGGATCAAAGGCCCGCTGACCACGCCCGTGGGCGGCGGAATCCGCTCGTTGAACGTCGCGCTGCGGAAATTGCTCGACCTGTACGTCTGCCTGCGCCCGGTGCGCTATTTTCCCGGCGTTCCCTCCCCCGTCCTGCATCCGGAAAAGGTGGATATGGTGATTTTCCGCGAAAACACGGAAGACATCTACACCGGGATCGAGTTCGAGGACGGAACTCCCGACGCGCGCCGCTTCCTGGACCTGCTGCGCGAACAGTTTCCGGCCGAGTTCGCCAAGATCCGCTTTCCCGCCTCGGCCGGCGTGGGGATCAAGCCGATCTCCCGCGAGGGCACGGAGCGGCTGGTGCGGGCGGCGATCCAATATGCGCTCGACCACCGCCGCCGCTCGGTGACGATCGTGCACAAGGGCAACATCATGAAGTTCACCGAGGGGGCCTTCCGCAACTGGGGCTACTCGGTGGCGGAGCGCGAATTCGGCGAGCGGGTGTACACCTGGTCGCAGTGGGAGCGGACCAAATCCGCGCACGGCGAATCGGCGGCGGCGGCCGAACAACAATCGGCGCTGGCCGCCGGGCGGATGCTGGTAAAGGACGCGATTGCCGACATCACCTTCCAGCAGACGATCACCCGCGCCGACGAATTCGACGTGATCGCCTGCCCCAACCTGAACGGGGATTTCCTCTCCGACGCGCTCGCCGCGCAGGTGGGGGGAATCGGGATCGCCCCCGGCGGAAACATCAACTTCGCCACCGGCCACGCGGTCTTCGAAGCGACCCACGGCACCGCGCCCAAGTACGCCGACCTGGATAAGGTCAACCCCGGCTCGGTGATCCTTTCCGGCGAGATGATGCTGCGCCACCTCGGCTGGGACGAGGCGGCGGATTTGATCCTGCGCGGGATGGAAGGGGCGATCGCCGCGAGGACCGTGACCTACGATTTCGCACGCCTGATGCAGGGCGCCAAAGAAGTGAAGTGCTCCGAGTTCGGCGACGCGGTGATTTCCTGGATGGACCGCCCGCGGAATGCGGCAGCTTCCGCGAAGAAGCCGGCGCGGGAAGCGGCGGCGGGCAAGCCGGCCGCCGCGAAAAAACCGGTTAAGGGAAAGCCGAATCGGCAACAACCGGAATAAAAATACCACACCGGCGCGGCTTACCGATTATCACCCCCGCGCCCGCCCTCGCGGAATAATCGGGGCCCGATGGGTCCGGACACTCGTACCGTCATGAAGCGGGGATGATTCAAGCGGAGATCCAGTGAATCTATCTTGCCGGCGTATGCCCCCGGGCGTTCCCATCGCGGGGCAGGAACCCGGCAGCTTTTTCGATCACGGTAAGCAACCTGTGCGTGCCGGAGAGGTACGCAACGGCTTCTTCTGCAGGAAAATTCTCTCTCGAAAATGATGCAATTGATATTCCATCGCCACTCGGGAAAGATTGCTTCAGCCATGAGAGGAAGACAACCGGCGGCATACATAGCGGCAAGCAGCAGGAATGGAACCCTGGACCCGGGTGTCACCCGCCAATTGCGCGAGAGGATTTGTCAGCATAAGCGGAACATGATCGAGGGGTTCTCCAGAAAATATGAAACGCATGGATTGGCGCATTACGAAATACACTCCAACTTGAAGGCCGCCATCCTAGGAGAAAAAAAAGGGGTATCTGCTTAGCCTGATGCAAGGATTGAAAAAACCTTCGATAAACCACCCAATTATTTTCTCCCTCATTCCATCCCCCCGTCACTGTCCCGCGCTCTGCGCGGAACATGCGTTCCGGAATACATACTCCCAGCCCATCGTTTCCGCTGGAGGGTTTGGAACAAATTCATATCATTAATCGTAGATGTAGGGCTGGGAAGCCGGTCCCGGCGCAATTCCGGGAAAGGTGCCCGAAGGGCGGATGAGGGGGAGGCTGAGTGGATACATATTAAGAAGCAAGGCCGGCGTTGGAAGAAGCAATTGATAGAGAAAATGAATCCCTTCTGGCGCAACCCATTCGACGGGTTATGATCTTCGCAGGAAAGCAAAGTCTCCGGATCCCCGATAAGAACACTCGGGGATGACGATCGCTGCCGCATGACCGCGTTTTTTTGGAACGGACTCCCTTTTCGGGCACGTTCGTCATCCCCGTTTTCTGCTCGGGACGACCATCGGGTCGCGCCGCTAAGCCCGCTCGAAGTGAAATGTCTTCCCGTACCATTTCCGGACGGCAAAGAATCCCGAGCCGGAAACGCCGGCGAGGATGTCCTCATCCTTCAGGTGATGGTCGTTCACATACAGGGTTCCCTGCGGCTTCAACACGCGGTGGAACTCCCGCAGAATCCGTTGCGGATCCTCGAGCAAATGGAACACGTCAAAGCACACAACGCGGTCCAGGGTTCCGTCCGGAAGGGAGGTCGCGCCGTCCGAAAGAATCGTCCGGACCTGGACGTACTTCCCGCCCCGCTTCCCCGCCTCGATCCTGCGCAAGGCCTGGGGATGGACATCGAGCGCGTAGACGACGCCCTTTTCGCCGACCTGATCGGCCAGCATGAAGGTGTACACCCCGGGGCCGCAGCCGAAATCCAGCACCTTCTCGCCGGGAAGCACCGCGATCTCCTCCATCATCCTTTTCGGATTCAAGAAAAGGTTGCGGATCGGCATACCGATGTCCGCCATCAGGGTGAACGTCAAATCCGATGCTGTTTGCGTCATGGTTTCCTCCTCATCGCCGGTGAATCCGCCGTCAGAAAAGCGGCGGATTGGATTACCGGCTTTCATTATCCAAAAGATTGTGGAGGAATCATGGGAGGAAAAGGGAGAGAATCGGCTTGTTCCGGGAAGGCGCGGGGTCGAAACGCAGGGGAATTGCGGCCTGCCGGGAAGGACGCGAACCAAGCCCGTAAGACCGCATGCCGGATAGTATCTCCTCCTCCCCCCTCATCCGGCCCCCCGAGAAGTAGACTCGAGGGCAGGTTTCGGGCACCTTTCCCGGAATTGCGCCGGGACCGGCTTCCCAGCCCCACAACAGCGGGAAAAAGAAAGTAATTATTCGAATTCATAAACCTTGAGAAACGGGCTGGGAGAATGGGATGAGGGGGAAATGAAAAGGTTTTTTACTGTTCACTTATTTTTTACATCGGGGAGGGGTGAGCGGCCACAGCGGAAATACCTTCCGCTTCCGGAATGCTCAGCGTCCTTCGCGGAGCAGGTTCATTTGCCGCGAAATCTCGTACATTAGAATCCCGCCCGCCACCGCGGCGTTGAGGGATTCCGCCTTGCCGCGCATGGGGATGCGGACCGAACCCGTGGCCAGCGCGCGCGCCTTCTCCCCCGGGCCGGCCGCCTCGCCGCCGAGGACCAGCGCCGTGCGGCCGCTCCAGTCGGCCTGCTCGGGCGGCAGGCCCTCGCGCGCCTCCGCCAGCCAGATTCGGAATCCTTTCAGCAACGCGGCGATTGCGTCCCAATCCAGCATGCGGATCGGCAGGCGCAGGTGCGCGCCCATCCCGCCGCGGACCACTTTGGGATTGAAGGCGTCGACACTGCCCGGGGCGAGGAGCGCCGCCTGCACGCCGAAGGCGTCCGCGGCGCGCAACAGGCTGCCGAGGTTTCCGGGATTGGAGATCCCGTCGGCGACGAGCACCCATTCCAGGACGTCCGGCAACGGCGGTTCGGGCCATTCGAGCACAGCCAGCAATCCGGACGGCGCGGCGGTGTCGGAGCAGGCGCGCAGGACCTCAGGCGTGGTTTCGAACGCCTCGCCGCCGGCCGAAGCCAGCCGGTTGAGCGCCGAGCGCTCGCGCGGGCCGAGGTGCCCGTCGTGGAGGATCATCCGCGCCCGGGCGCCCGCCGCGGCGGCTTCCTCCACCAGGCGCGTTCCTTCCGCCACGAACAGCTTTTCCCGCTCGCGGATCTTGCGCTGATCCTGAAGCCGGCGGATCAGGCGGACCTTTTCGTTCGCCTTGCTTGTGATTATTTCCACCGGCGGTTGAACTCCCGTTGGAAGATATCGAGCGTCGGCTGGTCGAGGATTGTCACGCGGATCTCGCATAGCGGGGATTGGGAATGCGCGGCGGCCCAATTCTCGATCGCTTGGAAGATAACCTGCGCGCCACGCTGCTTGGGAAAGCCGAAGATTCCGGTGCTGACGGCCGGAAGCGCGATCGAGGCGAATCCGCGTTCGTGGGCCGCCTCGAGCGCGCCGGTGACGGCGGCGCGCAGCTTGGAATCCTCGTCGCCGGAGCCCCACACCGGGCCGACGGCGTGGATCACCGCCTGGCAAGGCAGGCGGCCCGCGCCGGTCACCGCCGGACGTTCGTGGGTCGCCTCGCCGTGTGCCCGCACCCAGGCGTCGCTTTCTTCCTGGATCGGGGTTCCGCCGGCGCGGACGATCGCGGCGGCCACGCCGCCCCCGTGCTGCAACCCGCCGTTGGCGGCGTTGACGATCGCGTCCACCGCCTCGGCGGTGAGATTGCCCTGGACGAGCAGGCAGTTCCGGTCGGGGGAAAGCTCATGCTTGGCGACGATGCGGTTCATCCGCCGCAGTATAGCATGATCCCATTTCCCGTCTGCCGGCGGACAATGGCCGAATCCGCCGCAATCCGTTACAATTCCGTCACTTTGGAGGGATTGCCCATATGAAACCAACCGCCTTTCCGGCCTTGTTGGCCGTCTTTTTCCTCGCCGGTTGCCAAGCCGCCGGAGAAAACGCAGCGGCGACGGCTGAATCCACACTCGCCGCCATGCCGGTGAAAAACGCCGAGACCGTTCTGCGGCAGGCGATGGAAGCCGTCTGCCCCCCCTGGCAGGGCCCCACGCCGACGAAAATCCCCACGCCGACGATCAACCCCGCCAAGACCGCGAGTCCCCAGCCGACGGCCAGCCCGGAGCAAAGCGACGAGCGCAACTGGTCCGTTCAATCGACCCTGACCGAATCCTCGGCAGATTGCCAAGCCGCGGCCGGTCACAGCCTGGAAATCAAACTGCGCTGGTTTGAGAAGGAGGAAGAAGCGGTCGATTCATTCGATGTCCGGCGCGGCCAAAACCAAACCTCGGATTTTCACGGCTTCCTGCTCGTGATTCTGGAGGAGGACGATTACTCGTTTCCCGGCGGGCGGAAGGAACACCGGGTTTGGGCCTGGCAAGCCGGCCGCTGGCTGGTGGAGGTGAACGCCTTCGACGAAACGACGACCCGCATCGCTCCGGATCCGGGGGAAGCGAGCGAGGAAGTCTACACGGCGGGTCTGCGATACGCGTTGTGGGCGTAAAAGTAAGTCCGCGAAGGAATTCTACGAGGGTGTAGAAAAAGTCCTTCATCGGTGTCATGGCGAGCCTGTCCTCGCGCCTGCCCTCGTGCCTGCCCTCGCGCCTGCCCTCGCGCCTGCCCTCGCGAAGCGGGGGAAGCGGGGGAAGCGGGGGCGGAAACCGTTCGTCATCCCCGAGCGGGTTTATCGGGGATCCAGGATCGCACGAATTGGATCCTCATACAATTTCATCAAATAAATCCCGCCAGGTCGGATTGTGGTTCTCTATCAATTTCAATTTCCATGAACGGTTCCATTTCTTAAGCTGTTTCTCCCTCTGAATTGCCATCCGCATGGATTCATGCATTTCATAATAAACTAGAAGATGGGTTTGGTATTTCTTGGAAAATCCGCCCAAGAAATCCCCCCTATGCAACCAGATCCTTTTCACAAGGTTGCTTGTTACGCCAATATATAGGGTCCCGTTTCTGGCGCTTGCCAATATGTATACTGCAGGTTGCTTTCTCATAACAGACGGTTGCTTCTCCCCCTAAATTGAAGATGCATGTCAAGTATAACAAAAAAGATTATCCCAAACCGCCTTGCGGAATTATCTCCGCATGTTCCTGGATGCCCGATTAATTCACTCGGGCATGACGATCATTTGCGAAGCCACGGTGTAATATTGAGGCGCACACGCCTGGAT
>JAFGKK010000121.1 GCA_016928575.1 Anaerolineales bacterium | reverse complement strand
CCCTTTGTGGCGAGAAAATCCTTCTGACCTCTTTAGCCACAGAGAACACAAAGGGCACATAGGGTTTGACTTTGTGCCCTCTGTGCCTTTTGTGGTTAGCAAATTCTTCCGGCCATTTTGCCACAAAGAACACAAAGGGCACCTAGGATTTTCTTTTGTGCCCTCTGTGCCCTTTGCGGTCGAAAATCTTCTCGCGACCTTGGCCTCATCCGGACATTGCCACGAAGATGGAAAAGCGCCGAATCATCGCGGTGTGAATAAACCGGATCGCACCGCGCCTGCCAATCCGGCGCGGCGGGTCCGTTCATCCACCCGCGCCAACCGGCGGATCATCCGTGGGCTGAGGATTCCTCGCTTCGCGGTCCGGTCCAATCCCTTGGCGATGGCCTTCATCGCGTCATCCCGGGTCATCCAAAGGTGCGAATCGAAGACCTCCAGGTTGAGGGGCCGGGTGAAGCCCCGCAGAGTCTTTTCACCCTCGACGTTGAAAAAATCCTCGAAGTACGACATCACCAATTCGCGCAGGTCGCGGAACACCGGCTCGCGGTAGCGCAGGCCGGTGAAGTTGGAGTGGGCGACCGCCCCCCAGCAGCCGTCGCGCCTGTAAACGGCCAGGATGTGGTCGTCGTCCCGCCGGTTGGGAAGCAATTCCACGATCCGCGGCGGATGCCCCATCCGCCCGAGCGCCATCGCCGCGAAAACCGCGCCGTCGTAGCAATGGCCCCGCCGATCGCGGAGAAAGCTCAGCGGACAGCGGTATCGGTCTTCCCCGCGGTAGGGGATTCGGTCGAGGAAGGCTTGCAGGCGTTCCGGGGTCGTCAATCCGTCGAGGATCCGGCGCTCACGCGCGGTCGACCGGCGTTCGAAATCCACCCAGGCTTTGCCGGGATTGCGCCTCATCGCCGGGCGCGCTCCGCGCCGTTCCATATGCGGATGATGTCGTCCTCGACGTCGCAGTGCTCGAATCCGGCATCGCGCGCGACCGCGCGGATGGATTCCAGCGCCGGGTAGTCGTCCTCGCCGTTGAACAGCCGGGCGTCATCGATCAGAATGACGTGTCGGTGCGCCAGCGGATGCTTCAGGATGCTCTCGAGTTCTTGGCGGATGGGCGTGATCAGGCCGCTGCGCACCGTGTCCGCGTCCGAGTAGTGGCTGTCGAGCCAGAAGAGCGCCGGCCGGTCGATTTGCTTGAGCAGGTCGGGCAACACCCCGCCGCTGTCGCCTTGCAGGAGGACGACGTTCGGCGCGCCGGCGAACCGCCGCTGCGCCGCGCGGAACAGCTCCTCTCCCAATTCGATCGAATACACCCGCTCAAAATCCCTTTTGACCGCGTCGACCATGTCGCCGCGGTAGGTTCCGGTCTCCACCAGCACCCGCAACCGCCGCCGGCGGGCGTACTGCCGGAGGACGCGTTGTTTGACCAGATGCGGCGGCGGGGCTGGCTTCCCGGCCGCCGTCCAGCGCAACAGGATCCTCGCATCCCGAAAGAAAGGGTACACCGGAGTCCGCTTGAAGAATTTTTTCAACATTTCCAAAAACCGTCGGTCGCGGCGCAGGGGATCCTCGCACAGGCCGAACGGCGGGCCGCGGCGCCGGAGGCATTGTACTCGAATGCCCGCCGGGATTGAACCTCCGGGAGGCGCGTCCGGCCCGACGGCGGCGAAAAAAGGATCGCCGCGGCAAAGGCCGGGCGGTCCGGGGAGGTCCGATCAGACGACTCGCTCGGGCGGACTTCGGAGCCGGAGCGCCGCCGGCCTTGCCGATCGCCCGGCCGAGCAGCACGCCGCCCAGGATCGCGCTGATGCCGTTCACCGCGAAGGTGACGGCCGTGATCAACGCGATCCGCCCGGCCGCGGATCCGCCGATCAGCGAAACTGCGCCGCAGAACGCCGCCCCGAGCAGCAATCCGAGCCCGGCGCCAAACGCGCCGCTGCCGGCCAACTGGGCAGCCAGCCGTCCGCTGCGCGAGAAAAAACCGATCGCCAGGCCTGTCGCGGCGAACATGAACATCAAGTCGGTCCAATGCACCGCCGCCATCACCAGACCCGCCGGATCTTCCATCCATCCGACTGTGATCATGAGAATGCTGGAGCCGAGCATTGCCGCGCACCACAGGAAATGCCCGGCCAGGAAGCCCAGGGATCCCCCATTGAAGAAGAGTTTGGCTTTGTCCGGCCGCTTGCAGACCAGGGCGAACAGCAATCCGCCCAGTCCGCCCATGATCGCGTAACCCAGGAACTCGCCCCAGAAGCGTTCCTCCCCCGCCAGGGCGGCTATCCCTTCCGACGGCCGCAGGGAAAGCAGTGTGTTTACCGCGTTGACCAGCGCCGCGCCGCGTCCGAATCCGACGGCCCCCACCAGACCGGGCGTACGATCGGTTGCGACATCTGCAGGGTTTGCATGGCATTAGCCCCTCAATGTTCCGCGAGCACATTCACCGGCAGGTCTCCCAGTTCGCGGAGTACGACCGCCAGAAACGGTAGGATTCCCCGGTCGGCCGCCCGGCACACGCTCTCGGAAAACATCTCCCGCATTTCCGAATCGAAGCTTTCCCGGAAAGCGGCGGGGTACGCCCCGAGAAGCGCGACGAAAATCCGTTCCGCAATCCCCACCGCTGTATTCATTCCGCCCGCGCCGTACGGATCCGCGCCGTGCGGACCAGGTTCTGCAGGCGCGCGATTTCCGCGGTCAATATTTGCCGGTCTTTCCCGGTCAGGGCATAGGCTTTCCGCGGCCGGTCGGTTGTTCCGCCGTCCTTCCCGGGAACCCGGCGGATCCATTCGCTTTCCAGGAAGCGCTTCAGCCCGCCGTACAGCGTGCCGGTGCTTAAGCGAATCCTCCCCTGGCTGAGCCCCTCGACTCCCTTGAGGATCGCGTATCCATGCCTGGGCCCGGGGGCCAGGCTCAACAGGATGTAGAACGCCGCTTCGGTCAGCGGTCCGTTTGAATTCTCCCCGGTTGGCGTCATGGATTGCGCCCTCCCGCGCCGCCGTTATGGCGCCTTGCGATATGTCGTACTACGTCATATTGCCTCCGGGAAGGACGTTTGTCAAACCCTGCCGCCCTTTTGCCCCCATGCCGAGGCGTCCGTCATTCCCAAGCAGGAAACCAAAATTTTCCTACGGGAGAGAGGCAACCAACCGGGTTTCGAGAAAGGGAGGAAAAAAAGACTGCGTCCGGGGAAGCGCGCTTACAGCTTGTGGATTTCCTGCAGCGCCCGCGCCAACGCGTCGCAGAAGGCGTACCCCGCCTTGGGCGGTTTGGTGTCCATACCCTCGATCATCTTGCGCAGGTTCGGCGGCAGTTCGATGTGATAGCCCACCCAGCGTCCGTCCGTGATCGTCACCGTACCGCTGGCCTTGTAGAAGATCGCCTCGTAATCCCCGCACACGGTGAAGGCCCGCAGGGCCTCGTGTTCCTGGAACGCCTCCGCCAGTTTCTCCGCCAGGAGTTTGGCGTGGACGGCGCTTCCCCCGCCCCCCGAGGATATCTCGACGGCGGCTTTGGCCTTCCGGCCGCTGTGGCCGTGTATCTCCACCAGCACTTTCGGATTCCAGGCGGCGATCTGCATCGAGTAATCGCTGCGGAAAAACTTGTTGGAATCCACCGGATAATTGCAGGCGATCACGCTGCAGCAGTTGAGGCGTTCGGCCAGGTAGCGGCCCAGGAATCCGGCGTTCTCGTCCGCTTCCTGGTGTTCCAGGCAGGGGAGGATTTCCTTCCCCGCCGGTGCGTGGTGCGGGACGGCGACCACGACGCTTTTTTTCGGGCGCTCTTCGATCATCAACAGGGAGATGTCGGTGATGTCCAACAACGCTTCCGCGTTCATTCGCCCTCGCCGGAGAACGGCTTCGATTCCCTTGCGGTTATTCTACCCGAATCCTGAATAGGACGCTGCGCCGTTTCCGCACCGGGACGCCCCGGACGCCGGCGCGATCCGCCGTTTTGCAGGAGCCCCATCGTACCCGCCGGCATTCGTCGCTCCCCCCAAGGGAAATCCACATGATCCGCGCAGGCTTTCGGGCGGCGCCGAAATTGGGCGATGGCCTCGGATTTTCCATCGTTTCCCCAGCGCCCCGGCAACGGCGATCATCCTGGCGCCCATCCGGGTGGGTATACCGCCTCCGGACGAATCCGCATCCGAATCCCTCATCCCGCCGCCGCGGGGGTATTTTCGACGGCGTGGAGGCGGTCCGTCCGCCGCAGAAATGCCCCTCCGTTTTCGATTGACACCGCTCCGCGCCAAGGTTATATTCGTATCAGGCGCGGGGTTTGCGCCGGGACCGCCCATGGCATCGAATAAATCCGTCGACCGCGTGGCCATCATCATCCTGCAAGGAGGAACCGCCGACGAACTCACCCGCCGGCTGACCCAAGCCGGATTCCAAGTCACGATCATCGAAAGCCGCGGCGGCTTCATCCTGGAACCCTCCTCCACCCTCTTGATCGGCTTTTCCGGCGCGGATCAAAACATCCTGCTTGAGCATGTCCGCAGCCTGTGCGCCACCCACAAACGGCTGGTCCCGGTCCAGCCCGACGGTTCGCTCCTGCCCACTCTGCCGCTGATGATCGAAGCCGAGGTCGGAGGCGCTTTTCTGGTTGCGTTTCCCGTCGAACGATTCATCCAACTCTGAAAGGCCGCCGCATGAAACTTCTCATATGTGTCATCCGCGATATCGACGATCCGGCGCTCACCGACCGCCTGACCGAACGGGGCTTTCGGTTCACGCGCATCGCCTCCACCGGCGGCTTTTTGCGAAAAGGCAATGTCACCCTTCTAATCGGCATCCCCGAAGACAAGCTGGAAGAGATCGTGGAAATCTTCCGCCGGACCTGTTGTCCGGCCGAATCAGGCCAGAACCGCGCCATCCTGTTCGTTGTCGATTCGCCCGTCTTCGAGCAGATCTGACTTCCCCCCCTTTACCTTCGCATGGGAAAACCGTCCGCCAAGCCCCGCCGGGCGTCTCGCAAGCCCGCAGTTAATCCCGCTCCGCATCCGCCGCAGGCCGACCGCGCGGCCAAGCCGAAATTTCCGCCCCGCCCCGCCGGATTTCCGCCCGCGGCCCCGTTGGCCCGCCTGCGAAGCCAAGCCGCCCTGATCAGCGCCGGCGGCCGTTGGGTGGGCGATCTGCCGAAACAAGCGCGGGCGTCCCTGCGTTGGTTCTGGTTCGACGGCGCGTTCGCCCTCGGAAGCGATTCGATCATCAACGCCTATCTGGTGTTGTTCGCCGTGGCGCTCGGCGCAAGTTCCGCACAGATCGGGCTGCTCGGCGCCCTTTCCGGCCTTGGCGCGGCGCTAGCCCTCCTGCCCGGGGCGTTCCTCTCAGAACGCTTCGGGGTGCGCAAGCAAATCGTCCTGGTTGCCGGCGGCGCGGTCGGACGGATCGTGATCCTGCTCCTCCTGCTGATCCCATTCTTCCTGCGGGGGGAAGCCGCGGTGCATCTGGCGATTGCGCTGGTCGTCCTGCGGGATACAGCCGGCAACCTTTCGCTCCCGGCCTGGACTTCCCTGGCCGCCGATATCGTCCCGCTCGGCCAGCGCGGGCGCTACTTCTCCTCACGCACGATCGCTCAAACCGTCGCCGGCATGGCCGCCGCCTTCGCCGCCGGCTGGATCATCAACCAGGAAGGGTTTCCCGCCGGATACCAATGGGCGTTTGGGTTGGCCTTCCTGTCCGGCGGCGCCTCCTGGTTCTGCTTCTCGCGGATCCAGGATCCCTCGCCCCGGCCTTCGCCCCGCGTTCCGCCCGCCGGACCGTCGCCGATCCTCGGCAGCGTCCTCGCCCATCCCGTCTTCCTCGCCTTGTGCCTGCACAGCGCCGTGTGGAATTTTTCGCTCAATGTCGCCGCCCCGTTTTTCAACGTCTACCTGGTTCGCGATCTAAAGGCGACGATGATCCAAGTCGGACTGCTCACCGCCGCCATGAGCCTTTCCAGCCTGCCGGCCTTGCGGATCTTCGGCCCGCTCGCCGACCGCTGGGGGCCGCGGCGGATCGTTCTGATCACCAGCCTGCTGATCCCCGCCCTTCCGCTGGCCTGGATTATCGTCCCCTCCCCCGGATACGTCCTGTGGATCAACCTTGCCTCGGGAGCGCTGTGGTCGGGGTTTACGATGTGCGTCCTAAACCTGCTGATGCAGATCAGCCCGCGCTCCGAGCGGGCGCGCTTTACCGCCATCCACCAGATCGTCGTCGCCCTATCGCTGGCCCTCGGCTCCCTCGCCGGCGGCGCCGTGGTGACGGCCTTCGGCTACAAGGCGGTGTTCGCGCTGTCCGCCATCGGCCGCTTCGCCGCGGCGCTGATCTTCGCCCGCTTCGTCACCGAGAAAGCGGCCGGGGGCACGCCGTCCGGCCCCGGATGATCCTCCGATCTCCACGGCATGACCGGACGGCCGCCCTTAGCACGCGGGATGGGGGATGGCGCCGAGGCTCGGCGGAAGGGGGAGATCGCTTCCCGATTGCTGGCGAACAAGCAAAACGGAAAGCGGGCATCGGCCAAGCCGGATGGCGGCGCGCCGCTGCGGGGTGAAGAGATCGGGCTTTCGGTTTGGCGGGAGGAATTCGGCCGCCGCATTCCGGCGAAAGGCGACTTAACGTCCCGGGGCTAAAAGGATTGCATAGGCGGCGACGGCCGCCGCGGCCAGGATCAGGGCGGAAAGGCCGAACACCACAATCCGGCGGAGCCAATTCGGAAACGGCCCGAACGCTTCCGCCGCCGGGAATCGCAGCGCCGCCACCGTGATGTTGTCGTGCCCTCCGCGCCGCCGCGCGAGTTCGATCAGCTCCTGAATCGTGCGCTCCAGCCGTCTGTGGCGCAGCGCCCGGCCGATGTCCTCCGCCTGCACCAGGTCGCTCAAGCCGTCGGTGCACAGCACCAGCGCGTCCCCGTCTTCCATCGTCATCCCCTGATGCTCGGCGGATTCCGGAAGCGGCTCGTCCGGAGAGATCCGTAGGCGCGGATCCGGCTGTGGATCCTTCTCCCCGCCCAGATGCCGGCGCAGAACGTGCGCGTTCGGATGCATATGGGCCTGGTCGGGCGTGAGCAATCCGTGCTCCACCGCTTCCTGGACCCAAGTGTGATCGACGCTGGCTTGGAATGTAATTCCCTTCCGCCGCATATAGATCCGGCTATCGCCGACGGTGATGCTGTAGAGCCGCCTCCCGACCACCCAGACGGCCGCCAGCGTGGTGGCCATCCCCCGCAAGGCCGGATCCTTCGCGGCTTGTGAGAACACCGCCTGCCCCGCGCGGATCACGGCTTCCGGCAGGACCTTCACCGGATTGGCGCACGGATCGGCGCGCACCGCGTTCACCGCCGTCTCCACCGCCGTCTGCGAAGCCACCTCGCCTGCGGCATGCCCGCCTACGCCGTCGGCCACCAGGGCCAATACGCTCCTCACCCCGTTGCATTCCAAAGGGACCACTGCGAAGCGGTCTTCGTTGTTCGTCCGCACCTGGCCGATGTGCGAATCCGCCGCCGTTTCCAACCGAGGCGAGTCTTTACGCTTCATGGAGGATCTCCTTTCCGGCGGGGAGCGGCTTGAGCCGCACGCGGAACGCGGCCCGTCCGAAATTCAACCGGTCCCCTTGCCGGAGGGAGGCCCCCTCCGGCGGAACTTCCTCAAAATTCTTCCAGCAGCCCGCGGCCGATCCCAAATCGAAGATCCACGGGCTCCCGTCGCCCATGCGCACGATCCGCCCGTGGCGCGGAGAGACCGACGGATCGTTCAGCACGATCCCGGCCGCCCGCGGATCCCGGCCGACGATCACATCCTCGGCGGTAAGTTCGTAACGCCGGCCGCTTTCCCCGAGCTCTTCCAGCACGGCGTAGGTCTCCGCCGGGGATTCGGCCGGGAAGCGTTTCCTGCGCCTTCGGATGCCGAAGCGCGATGCCAGATCCGATCCCGGAACCACGGCCGCCGGGGCGGCGTTCGGGAAGATCAATCCGTCCGCCGCACGCACGGCGCGGATCCGGTTCAGGTTGACCAGCGTCGCGGTCAGAATCCCGGCCGCCGCCGCCGCTCCCAGGATGACCGCCGCCGGCACAAGGTATTGTTGGCGGAAGACATCCCACAACGCGGGACGCTCCACCGCAAGCCAAAGCTTCCGCTCCTCCGATTTTCCCTCCAGCCCGAGTTCGTCGCGGACCACCATCTGCAGGCGGATCGTCGCCGTCGAGGGGTACCGGCGCAAATCCAAGCGGATCCCGCGGCACGGATTCCCCAGGCATTCCCCTTCGATCAACTCTCCGTCCGCAAACAGCTGCATGGCGACGATCTCCCGCGGGTGCCCGTCGGGAAAGACGACTTCGACCCGCAAATCGACGGCGCCGGGCAGATAGGCGTCCACGTGAGTGGAGACCTCGCTTCCTTTGCGGCTTATCCGCTCCGGAAAATCGATCCATTCGACCGCCGGCGGCTGGACCGCCAGCGAAAACCGCAGAGGCTCCGTCTCGGCCTGGAAATCCTCCTGCGCCACCGCGGCGGCGAGGGTGTGTTCTCCGGAATCGGAAGCCGATGATCGATACTCCAGCCGGTATTGGATCCTCTGGCTGGCAACGGCCCCCAACATCGTCGCCGTCCCGGTCGAGCTTTCCAGGGCGACGGAGTAGCCGCCGCACTCTTCGGCCAAGCCCGCGAGGGCATCCATATCCGCTTGGGCCGAGGGCTCTACGCGGCCGGACCAGATCCCGTACAACGGGGCGTGCAGTTCCCGGGCGCGCGGGCATAATCCTTTGCCGATGTCCTCCGCCTGCGAAAGCCTCGAGGCGGAGAACACGATCATCAGCGCGCGCATTCCGGGATACGGCAACGGATCGGCCGCGGCCCCGAGCGCATCCACCAGCAGGGCGTCCAGCGTCCGCTCCGCCGGTATCTTCGGCGCATACGCCCGCAGGCCGGCCAGGAACGTTTCCGGATCGGAAGCATGCGATACGGCGATCCCCTGCGGGGTGACAAGCGTCAGATCGTCGATCCCCTGTTGCCCAAGCGTCCCGAGCCAATCGGCCATTGCGCGGCGCAGCCGGTCGATGCGCGCCTCGCCGTCGGGAAGCTTGTAGAGCAGGTCCAGCCCGGGATCCAAAACGACGACTAGCCGCATGCCGGTTTGAACCTCCTTCAGACCCAGGTTGCGGGCGGGGGAATCGTCTTCCCACAGGGTCACCTGCTCCGCGGTCAACCCTTCCCGGCGGAAGCCGAGCCCGTCCGTGGCCGAGAGAAAGGCGCTGATTTGGGGGAATTGGGCGTTGTCGAGGCCGAACAGATAGGCCGTGTCCCCTTCCGCCGCGGAAGCGGAACAGGGGGTGAGGCAGAGTGGAATTGCGATCAGCGCGAATACGGCCGGCAGGCGGATCCGCTCCATGGGGAGAATTCTACCGCACCCGCCCCTCGGCAGCCTCGCTAATCGCTTCCGACTCGGAACGACCGATTTATCCGCGACAAATGGGGACATGCATTTTACGGCAGAAAAGACCGCGGAATCCAACGAATGTCCAACCCTTCCCAACCCTTGTCGACCCTTGTCGACCCTTAGGGTTGGGAAGGGTTGGGGGTAGGAAAAAAAGAAGTCCCGTCCCGGCGCAAATCTTGGGAAGGGAATGGCGGCTCTTGGCGGCGGGCGCTTGGGACAAGTGCTCGGGATAGGTCCGGGCGCCCTTCCCGGAATTACGCCGAGACCGGCTTCCCTGCCCCATATTGGCGGAACCAGGATGCAATTATTCGAAACCATCAATCGTGAGAGGTGGGCTGGGAGTGTTTATCCCGGAACGCCCGTCCCGAGAGCGGCGGGGAACAGCGGCGGAAGGATGGGATGAGGGGGGAATGAAAAGTTTTTATCGGCCTGTAAAAAAACTTGCATCGGAGTGAGTTGACACGGATTTTTACTGACAGCTTCTCACCGTCCGTTCCCTCCGCCCCCTCTCCACCCGTATGTGGAAGAATGAGAGGGCCTCACGGCCCCAAGCGGTATCCCGCGCCGCGCACCGCCAGCACCCGCGCCGGTTTGGCCGGATCGATTTCGACCTTCTGGCGCAGAAGCCAGATGTACCGCCGCACCGCCGAAGAATCTATCGGGCGTTCGCTGCCCCAGATTTCCTCGCGCAATTCTTCCTCGCTGGCCACGCTGCCCTGTTTGCGCAGCAGGATCTCCAGCAGTCGGAATTCGGTCGGGGTGAGCGGGACGGGTTTCCCGCCGCACCACACTTGGCGCTTGCCGAGGTCCATGCGCAGATCCTGCCAGGCCAGAATCCGCTCGGATTCCGCGAGCGGCTTCCGGCTGCGGGCCAGCACCGCCTGCAGTCGGGCCGCCAGCTCGGCCAGGCTGAACGGCTTGGAAAGGTAGTCGTCGATTCCCAGCCGGAAGCCGCGCAGTTTGTCTTCCTGCGAGGTGCGAGCCGTCACCAGGAGGATCGGCGCGTCGGAAAGTTCCCGCAGACGGGCGCACACCTCCCAGCCGTCCATCCCCGGCATCATCAGGTCCAGCAGGACCGCATCCGGCCGCTCGGCATAGAAGAGCCGCAGCGCCTGCGCACCGGATCCGGCCGCGAATACGCGGTACCCTTCCTGGGTCAGGTACTGGGAGATCACCTGGCGCAGAGATTCGTCGTCGTCCACCAGCAGAATCTTCCGATTCATGTCTCCTCGGCGAACGTTCTCAGGCGGATGCATAGCGCAAGGCCGCGTTTCGCCGGCGCCAACTCGATCGTCCCGCCCATTGCCTCCACCATTTTACGTGATATGTAAAGCCCGAGCCCCACCCCGCGCACGCGCGGGGTGTCGCGATCCTCCAAGCGCGAGAACATTTGGAACAGCCGATCCCGGTGCTCGGCGGGGATTCCCGGTCCGCGGTCCGCGACGACAACCTTGACCCCGCTCCCCTCCGCCTCGGCCGTCACCGTCACCGGGCCTTCGGGCGCGTACTTGAAGGCGTTGTCGATCAGCTGGAAAAACACGCTGGAGAGGATATGCTCGTCGGCCGCCACGTCCGGCAGGCTCTTCGCAATCCGGATCTTGAGCCGGCGGAGGTTGCGGCTGTTCGGTCCGCCGTGAGCCGCGGCGAGCGCCGAACGCGCCCGCCCGAGCGCCTCGTCCAGCCGCATCGGCCCGATCTGCAACGGCATCCGGCCCGACTCGAGTGCCGAGAGGTTGAGAATGCTCTCCACGAACCGGCTGAGCCGTTCGGTTTCCTTGCGCACCAGGTCCAGGGTTGTGCGGATTCCGGCCGGCAGCGGCTGCTTGTGCGCGGCAATCAGTTCCAATCCGCCGCCGATCGCCGTCAGCGGTGTGCGCAGCTCATGCGAGGTCAGGGCAACGAACTCGGATTTCAGCCGATCGAGCGACCGCAGGAGTCGGTTTTGCTCCTCGAGCTGTTCGAGCGCCCGGGAAAGATCCGCCGTCTTTTCCGCCACCTTCTCTTCCAGCTGCGCACTCAAGCGTTCGAGCGCCCGGCGGGATTCTTCGGCCTGGCGGTAGGCTTCGCGCAGGGATTCTTCCTGCCGGCGCTGGGGGGAGAGGTCGTGGAGCAGTGCGGCGTACCGCTCGCGCCCTCCTTCCACGCGCGGCAGGGTTTGGAGGACCAACCAGGCGGGAAAGGACCCGCGCCCCGAGGAGGTCACCCACACTTCGCCTCCCCAGCCGCCGGTTCGGGCTTCGCGGAGTAAAAAATCCCACTCCGGACTCACCGGAAGCAGATCCTCCAATCGGTCGGAGGCCCGCACCCTGGAATGCAGCTTGCGCAAGGGGGGATTGTCGAGCAGGATCCGTCCCCCGCCGTCGCAGATGAAGGCGGGGTCCTCGATGTGCTCGATCAGCATCGCGTACCCGGCCACTTCCGCCTGGCCGGCGATGATGCCTTCGCGCAGAAAGAGCAGCAGACTCAGGCCCAGCGTGGCCAGCAGGAGCAGTGAATCGGCCTGGCCGACGCGCCGCCATTCCGCCGCCAAAAAGATCGCCAGCGCCGCGGTCGAAACCAGCGGCAGCCAGCGCTCCTCGATCCGCCGCCAGCGCCGGCGGAATCCATCCGCGCCTGCCCGGGAGGGCTCGGCGTCGGCGGCGTTCCGCGGATGCGAAGCGGATGCAGCCGCGGCAATCAGCGCGTACCCCCCGACCATCAGGAAGCCGGTATACACGTAGGCTTGAACCCCGCCCTGCAAGACAAGGAACCCCGTGACCAGATCGTGGGTGGAGAGCAGGAAATAGCCGCCGGCCAACAGCCACAGCATCCGCGAGGGCCTTTCAGACCCTCCCTGGAGCCAGACAACCAGCATCAGCAGGATCAGATCGAGGATCGCATACAGCGCGATCCAAAACCTCAATTCCAGCGTGGCCTGCAAGGGCTTGAGGACCGGCTCGACCAGCAGAAACCACAGGAGCACTCCCCAGGAGGCGGCGTGGATGACGATATCCACCAGGAACCTCAGCCGCCCGAAGCGCGCCTGCGGAATCGGCGCGAAGAAAACCACCGCGGCGAACGCCATCCCGTACGCCGCAATATGCGCCGGGCGCGGCAGGAGGTTGTGAAACAACGACCAATGCGTCGGAAGGAACTGCTCCAGCCCGTCGGCCAGCGGCCAGAGCGTCAACGCGATTCCGAGGAACAGCCAGGCGCGCCGGTCGGGGCCGGCTTCCCGCCCCGCCCGGGCCAAAGCCAGGATTGCGGCGGCGAAACCGGTCAGCCATTGGATAAGCGTAAGCTGGGGCAGGAACGGGTTGGGGACGTAGAAAAAAAAGCGCAGGAACCGGGAATAGATCCAAATCCAGGAAAGGATCGCCGTCCCGAAGACCAGGACGGGGAGCCAGCGGGCAAGCAGACGGCGATCCAAGGCGCGCATGGGGAGATTGTACTCAAAAAAGAAATTGCCGCGCGGCGACGCCCCGCTTCCCCCGGATAAAATTGCGCCGAGGGCGGACGCGGATCGGGCCGCGGGGCGTTCATCCTCCGGCGCATGCGGGTAAGAAGGCCGCGGCGGTCCGGTGGACCGCCGCGGCCGCAAAGCCCGTTGATATTCTGTTCCGCCCCTCCGCGCCTCAACCGATGTGCATCGTCGGCAACGGCGTCAATGTACGGGTCATGGTCGGCGAAGCCGGCGTATAGGTCCGCGAAGGAGTCCGGCTCGGCGAGCGCGTTGCGGTTCGCGTGACGGACGGAGTCAACGTACGGGAGGGAGTCGGCGTCGCCGTTTGCGAAGGGATCACGGGAGTGCGCGAAGGAGATTGTGTGTGCGTGCGCGTCAGGGTCGGCGTCACCGGCGTCCGGGTCATGGTCCGGGTGGGCGTCAGGGTCGGGGTCACCGGCGTCCGGGTGTACGTGCGCGAGGGAGTCAGCGTGATCGTATAGGTGGACGTGCGCGTCGGCGTGGACGTGATCGTTCGCGTCCGCGTCGGAGTCCGGGTTCTCGTCGGAGTGCGGGTGGACGTCGACGTGCGGGTGATCGTCCGGGTGTAGGTCCGGCTGGGAGTGTAGGTGATCGACGGCGTGTAGGTGATCGTCGGCGAAAGCGTGCGCGACGGGGTGTAGGTGATCGTCGGCGTGTTGGTGATCGTCGGCGTGGTCGTCTGAGTCCGCGTGGCCGTCCGGGTCCGGGTCGGGGTCCGGGTCCGCGAGGGGGTGTAGGTCCGGCTCGCCGTCCGGGTGTGGGAAGGCGTGCTGGTGAAGACCGTCCGCGTGGGCGTGTTGGTGCTGGTCGAGGTGGGCGTGTTGGTGTTGGTCGTGGTGTCGGTCGAGGTCGGGGTGGCCGTGTCGGTCGGCGTGTACGTGATCGTCGGCGTGTCGGTGATCGTCGGCGTGAGGGTGATCGTCGGCGTCAGCGTCGGCGTGATCGGCGTGAAGGTGTTGGTGTTGTAGAGCATTCCGGGCGGCGCCACCCCCAGCACGCGCGCCACGCGGAACTGCTCGAGGAAGCCGCTGCGCTCGGCGTGCAGGGTGATGTGCGGCCAGACCGAGCTGATCAACGGCATGATCAGCGGATGCTCGAAGGTGATCGACACCTGCACCCGGACCATCCCCTCCATCGGGTTGCCGGCGTCGTCGTGCGGCGTGCATTCGCAGTCGGCCGCGCTGCCCATCTTGGTGTAGCCGAATCCCTTGCTGTTGCTGCAGACGACGATGTGGAAGTAGCCCGGGGTTTTAAATGCCACCGTGGGGAACAGGGGGTTGCTGGAAGATTCGGTCGCCCGCAGCAACCCGCTGGCGGCGTTGTTGGTGACCTCGACGATCGACATCAGCCGGGCGTAGTCCTCCTCCCGGGCCCGCATCTCGTCCTGCGCCTGGGCGTGCGCGGAATTCGAGGTGTCGATGATCTTCTCGCAGTAATCGCCGTCGTTGTCGCCGCGGCTGTCCGCGATCGCGCCGTGCGCGCCCTCGCAGTATTTCTCCATGTAGTCGCCGGTGACGGCGTAGCGCTCTCCGGTGCGCACCGCGTTGGTGACGATCAGCCAGGAATAAAAAATCCGCGCGAACTCGATGATCCCGAAGATCAGCAAGAGCAGCGCCGGGAGGACCAGCGTGAACTCCACCAGCGACTGGCCGCGGGTGCGCCGCCTTCCGGAGGGGCTCCCGGCGGCGGCGGTCTTCATTCCCAGGATCAGTTCTGTGATCATCGTAACCTCTTTTCTCCGTCCGGTCCGGAGCACTCAGGCCGTCAGCCGGGTGAAGATCCGCGAATAGATCGCCTCGAACACCGGTCCGAGGTCCGTGCCTTCCTGGGCGTAGTAGTAGTTGCCGCAATTCTTCTTGTAATCGGGCTCCGAGGCGCACAGGTTGGTGTCCGGGTTGCCGTCGTCGCCGATTGCGGCGATGAACCTCAGCAGTTCGCCTCCGTAGGCGAAGTTGTTGGGATCCCGGCGGTCGATCTCATCGCCCAGCCCGATGGCGAAGATCACCGCCCCCTGCCCCTTGGTCGAGCCGCATCCGGTCGCCGGCGAGGCGACGACCGCCGGACAGCCGACGAATCGGCCCATATCCCGGGCGAAATCGTCGGCGTCGTACGAGCCGCTGGTAGGCGAGTTGTAGTTCTTCGCGTCGTGATCCTGGCAATAAGAAAAGGCCGGATCCACCGACGGCCCGTCCCAGGTGCCGCTCGGGCAGAATCCCAGCGGGAAATTCGGGATCACCTCCGTCTTTATCACCGAATCATAATCGGGATCCGAGCCTCCCGGCAGGACGATGGCCTCGTCGGGCAGACCCATCCCCAGATCCTGGCGGGTGGCAAAAGTGGCGTTGGCCATCCCGTCGGTCAGGAGGACCACCACCCACAAGGCGTCGGGCCGTTTCGCCTTGGCGAACTGGTTGCCGGCCATCAGCAGGCCGCCGCCGATGTTGGTCGTCCCGCAGGCGGAAATCGCCTCCGCTTTGGGATCGGAGGAGGGATCCGCCGCCACCAGGGTGCGCAGGCAGACCATCCCTTGGAATTCGTTCGTCGCGGTGTACATCCGCACCGGATGGATCGGCACCGGATCCGGCAACGGACTGCCGTTGTTGATATACGCGACTCCCGGATCGTAGACGTTGATGCCATTCACCCAGTTCTTGGCGTTCGCGTTGTCGCTCGTCCACCCGGTCGTTCCCCCGTCCAAGGGCAGAACCCGCGTTCCCCGCTCACCTCCCTGCCATCCGTTGGCGAAGGTGACGATCGCCAGGCGGTCCTCTTCGTCCGCGGCGGGTTTGTTCAACAGCCGGTCGATGAACTGCAAAGCGGCATCCTTCGCTTCGCGCATCGGGGTGCAGTTGTCCATCGGCGGATTGCACATCGACGGATCGCGCTGTTCCGGCGTCGTCCCCAGCCAGGCCATCGATTCCGAGACGTCGATCACCAGGACCACGTCCATCGCCGCCGCCTCGCTGACGGAAACCTCCTGGAGGGTGACGTCGTTGATCCCCAGCAGGACCAGGAAGGTCATCGGGTACTTCATGACGACGGTTACCCGCACAAGCTTCTTCGGCATCTCGCCCGGTTCGGGGCACAAATACGCGTCGGTTCCCCCCGTCGATTGGCAGGTCTCGACTAGGATCGTGGTCGGGGCCACGCCGTTCATCAGCGCCACCTCTTCCGCGGCCTTGGTCATTTCGACGATTGTGCGGTTCTCGCGGAATTGGGCCGCAGCAGCGAGCGAGGCGGCGTCGGCCGCCCGCCGCAGGTAGCCTTTGGCGAGGAAGATCTGCCCCAGGTCCACCATCAACCCGAGGAAAAACAGCAAGCCGAAAAAGGTCAGCACGATCAGGATCAACGCCTGGCCAGCGGACCGGATCCGCCTGCGGGTGTGCCAATCGTCGAAGAATCTCATCTGGCCTTCCTCCTCACCTACGGCGTCGCGGACGGCACGAAGGTCGACGTCGGCTCGGCCGATACCAGCGGCCAAATCGAGTAGATGTTGAAGCGCACTGGGTCGTCCACGAACTGCGTGAACCACGGCAGGGCCAGGACCTGATGGTAGTGGTACTTGATCTCCACCAGGACGTATCCGGTGCTGGGCGTGCCGGGCTGCAGCATGCTGATGATCCGGGCGTTGCTGAATTCGGTCTTGTGCATCCCAGTCCGGAAGGCGGGATTGAACTGGTCGCATGAACCGTCGATGAAATACCGCAGGTCGCAGGCGTACGACCACCCGTCGAGGAGTTCGCCGCCGAATACATCCAGCGGGAATCGCTTCACTTGGGTCGTACCGACCCGCATGACGCTGAATGCCGAGACGATGACATCATCCATGTCGTCCCAGTTCCCCGAGCAGCCCGGTGTAAGCATCCCCGGCAGGCACAGTTCGATCGTCGGTTGTTCCAGCATCAGTTCGTCGACCGCCAAGCAGGCCGTCTGGCGGTAGAAATCCTGGGTCGACGACCCGTCATTAAGCCTGGTGCAGTCCGGATCCGTGTCGCGCATGTCGTACTGGCTGTCGGAGGAGAACCGCGCGGCGTTCCTCGCCGCGTCCAGCACGGCGAGGTAGTGGGTGAAAATGAATCCGAACTCGAACAGCCCGGAGAGGATGATCAGCAGAATCGGCAGCATTAGCGCGAATTCGACGATGCTCTGTCCGCGCGGACGCGCGCGCCGGGTGCGTTTAATCCGCCAAGAAATCCTGGATTCCTTCATGCTGGTATTCTATTGCACTCCTTTCCACGCGGCAATAAACGTCCGGATTATTGTCACCTTCTTTTCACCCGTTTTTCACAATCTAAGGACGATTATAGGCTTGTTTTCCGTTCCTTTCCTTATTAATTGTTTTCGGAAACGGTATTAATCCCGGTTTTATGGGGAATCACACCCCGGTCCTCCCATGCCTTCCCCAAATCATCCCATTCTTCTCTTTGCAGGAAACAGACGGATTTCCTCAGCCTCCCCCTCATCCCACCTCCCGTCCATTCACTCCGGGGAAAAACGTTCCGCCGCCGCGCTTAATCGACGAGCATCCGCGATTTGCCGAGGCAAAGACATTGCGGGCGCAAGTGCGCTGGGAGAAGGCGGCCAAACCTGTCCCGAGCGCCTGTCCCGAGCGGAGCGAGGGAAAGCTAGGGGAAGCCAGACGAGGCAGGGGTCACTCTTCGTCCGCAATCAGCATCCGCCCGGAACCCCGCCAGTGGCGGATGCGTCCGGAAGGAAATTCAACGCGGACGGTCTCGCCCTCGCGCAGGATCGTCATCCCGCGCCAGCGGATGGTCACCGGGAAGGGGAAGATCGACCGGCCTCCCGCCCATAATCTGTTGGTGGATACCGGATGCACACCCAGCGCCGAAAGAAACAGGCCGACGGGGAAGATCCCTTGCAGGGAGTTGCGCGGCCCCCATCCCGCGCCGCGTTCGGGGTCGTAACAGGAGCGGAAAGAATGGTCGGCGCGCAGGGAAGCCGCGAGCGCGTCCATCCACTTTTCCACCCACTCCAGCACAAGGTCTCCCTTTCCCAGCCGGAGCGCGGCCTCCCCCATCAGCATATTCCAAACCATCCACACGCCGCCGTCTTCCACTCCGGCGGCGGGATCGGTGCGCGGGACGAACCGCAGGCCGAAGCGGGAATCGAACGCCGAACCGGCGGCCAGCCGCCCGAGCAGCGCCTCCGCGCGCGCGGCCGGGACCGACCGGCTCCACAGCGGCAGAAAATGCGAGAGATCCTCCCGCCTCAGGCCGGGAAGGTCGATCCGGAACTCCATTCCCTCCGCCGGCCCGGCGGCGCGGATCGCATCGATCCGCTTCCAAACCGTGCGACTGAAGCAGGCGCCGGCCCCCCTCAGCCAGAAGAAATTTTCGCCGCGGAATTCCTCTTCGCATTCCTTGCCCTGCGCGTCCCTTCCGGAGAGGATCACCCGCAGGATCGGCCGAGTTTCCGGCGCGCCCGAACAACGCAGAAGGATTCGGGCGGATTCCTCCAGATCGGCGTGCAAGGCGGTCGATCCGCCGGGGCGGCCGCACCATAAGTTCCTTCCGGCCGGGGAAGCATGCGTCACGCGGTCGAGCGTCCGGTAGGCGTCCGCGGCCGCCATCTTTTCCAACGCCCGGCGGGCTTCGCCGCCGCGCTTGTTCCAGTACTGCGCGCGCTCGGGCACGTCGACCAGCCGCGAGAGGCGCGCGGCGGCTGAGCATTCACCCGCCAGGAGCGCCGCCAACGACGGACTCTCCACCTCCTCCGGCAGGATCCAGCCGCCGTGCGGCTCCCTGCGCGCGAACATCGGCGCGGTTTCCGGACCGAGGGAATCCGCACGGTCCCATTCCGGCGCACCGTCCTGGTCGCGGTCGTGCGCCGGATCGAACCACGCTTCCAGTGTCCGTTCGATCAGCGGCCAGAGTTCGGCCACGAACTGCGGGTCCTCGCGGCCGGCTGTCGCCCGGCCTGCGGCTTGCGCCAGGAGCGGCGGCGCGAGCAGTCCGGCGCGCTGCCTCCCGGCGCCGGGGCGCGCATCCGGCAGTCCCTCGCCGGCCGCAACGAGATAATTCCTCAGCAGGTCCTTGGCCGCTTCGGTCCTGGCGAGCGCCCACACCGGGAGGATGAGCATCAGATCGGCCAGGTTTGCTCCGGACCAGGCCGGCGCATAATCTCCGCCGTCGCCGCGCAGCGAGTAGCCGCGCTCCGGATTGCGGCCGTTCACCGGCGAGGCGTGCGGCAGATGGCGGGTAGCCCCGACCAGCGATTGGATCGCCGACGTCTGGGAGAAGGCCAGGACCGCGTCCCAATCCTTGCGGCCGGTCTCGAAATCCGGAATCGATTCGCCCGCCAGTTCGATCCGCGCGGTTTCCGCGTCCCATTCCCGCGCCAGGACCACCCGCGCGCTGCGTAATCCCTCCTCCGCCGTGGGCAGGCAGGAGAACACCCAGCGCACGAAGGCGGGCCGCTCCGGACCGGCTTCGAAAGCCACCTTAAGCGAAGGGACGGCCCCCCGGCCGATTCCAGCCGCGGCCGCCGCTACCAGGACCGGCACCGCGTTCCGCACCTTCCCGCGTAGATACACGCCCTCGTAGGGGCCCGCCGACTCGGCGGTGAACGGCGAACCCTCCGCCGCCGGACGGAGGATGCCCGCCAGCAGGCATTCCCCGCTAACCGGATCGGGCCCGGCCGCGTTCAGCGTGATCCTTCCGGCCAGCGTGTGCGAATCCGGGACCCAGTATTCGCACACCGCCACCAAATCTTTATTCGGGGCGCAGTACACCTTCAGGTAATTCGGCGCGAAGCGGCGCACCGCCGGCGGCGAAGCAAACGCCGCCGGATCCTGCACGGGCCGGCTGGCTGAAATGAAAACCGGAAACAGGCGAAGCGAGACGGCGCGCAAGCCCAGCATAGTCTCCGCGGCCAGCGCGGGAGGATCCCCGCCGCGCAGGCACAGCTCCCAAACCTGGTCGTCGGCGTAATCCGGGGCGCAAAACCGGGCGTCGGCGGCGAGGAAGAGGGACAGCGGATCGGCCGCCTGCAGATTCCACTCTCGCATAGGACCTGCATTGTACGCGATTTGCGCCGCACGGCGCATTGTCGCCGCGCATCCGCCGGACCGGCGCGGTGATGACGGGCCGCACGATCGCAGGACGGATCGGACCGGTCTCCGCCCCCGCCTGATATAATTTCCTCCATCCCCGCCGGGAGCGACCCGATGAAATTAGGCAAACTTGCTTCCTCCATCGCCGAATCGCCGACCTTGAGGCTCAACGCGCTGGCCAAATCCATGCTCGCCGAGGGGATCCCCGTGATCCATCTGGGAGGCGGCGAGCCGAAGAACAAGGCGCCGCGCTCCGCGATCGACGCGGCCTGCGCCTACCTTTCCACCGGCGATGTTAAATACACTCCCTCCGCCGGCACCGCCTCGCTGCGCAAAGCCGCCGCCGAATACACCGAGCGGAACTACGGCCGCCAAGCCACAGCGGACAACATCCTCATCTCCGCCGGCGCCAAGCAGACCCTCTACAACCTGCTCTTCGCGCTGACCGACCCCGGCGACGAGGTGATCATCCCCGCGCCGTATTGGGTCTCCTATCCGGAAATGGTCCGCATGGCGGGCGGCGTGCCGGTGATCGTCCCCTCCTCCCCGCAGACCCATATCCCGCGGGCCGAGGACCTGTTCGGGGCGGTGACCGCCCGGACCAAAGCGATCCTCTACAACAGCCCCAACAACCCGTCCGGGGCGCTCTATCCGGCCGGGCTGGTGGAGGAGCTCGTGCGTTTCTGCGAACGCGAGGGTATCTGGCTCGTGGCCGACGACATCTATCACAAGCTGGTCTTCGACGGGAAGGTTGCCCCCAACCCCTGCGCCTACACCGACCGCGGAGCGGAAGATTCGCGCCTGATTCTCCTCAACGCGGTTTCGAAAATCTACGGCATGACCGGCTTCCGCATCGGCTGGGCGGCCGCTCCCCGAGCGGTCGTCGCCGTTATGAACAACATCCAAGCGGCGACCACTTCCTGCAACTCCGGTGTGCTGATGGCCGCGGCGGAGGGCGCGCTCAAGGGTCCGCAGGAGGGCGTGGCGGAATTGGTGTCGTTGCTCGAATCCAACCGGGATGCGATGCTCGCGGCCTTGGCGGAAATCCCGGGCGTGCGGATCGCGAAGCCCCAGGGCACGTTTTATTGCTTGCCGGATTTTTCCGCGTACGGAAAGGATTCGACCGCGCTGAGCAGCTTCCTGTTGGAACAGGCTTTCGTTGTGACGGTTCCGGGAAAGGAATTCGGCGCCGAAAACCATCTGCGGTTATCCTATTGCGGGAGCCGGGCGGACGTCTTGGAAGGAATCGCCCGCATCCGCTGGGCGCTCGACCCCGCCTCGCCGATGGAGATCCGGATCGGGGAAAAGACCGCCGTGAGGGATTGGTGACCCCCGCCGGCATCCTCCTCCCGCCCCCGCCCTCCCCGGCTTGGTGCGACGCGCCAAACGGTGGAGGATAATGGAGGGGGCATATCCCATGAAATCCTCCCGAGGAAAAATCCGCTCTCCGGTTCGCCGCGAGGATGCGCCGCACTACCTTCTCCTCACCCTGCTGTCGTTCGCGGCCTCGATCACCTTGACCCGCCTGTTCCTCCAACTGACCGGATACCCGCGCCTGGCCTCCGGCAACCTGCACATCGCGCACGTGTTGTGGGGCGGCTTGCTGCTCTTCGCCGCCTCCCTCCTGCCGCTCATTCTCGCCAACCGCTGGGCGCAAACGTCGGCGGCGTTGCTGGCGGGCGCGGGCGCGGGTCTGTTCCTCGACGAAGTCGGAAAATTCATCACCAGCACCAACGATTACTTCTATCCGCCGGCGGCGCCGATCGTGTATGTTTTCTTCCTGCTGACCGTTTGGATCTATGTCCAATTCAGCCGGCCGTCGGCGAAGGATCCGCGCACTTCCCTCTATCGCGTGCTGGAAGGCCTGGAGGAAGTCCTCGACCGGGATCTCGATGCCCGCGAACGGGCGGAACTGCTGACCCGCCTGCGGGAGATCCGCGCCCAGGCGCGGGATCCCGGCCTGCTTCACCTCACCGACGGGCTGATCCAATTTCTGGGAAGCGACCGGCTGATGATCTCCCCTTCGCGGCCGCGCCTCTCGCGGAGAATCCGGGCGCTCCTGAAGCGGTTCGAGCGGCGGCGGCTGTCGCCGGACACCTTTCGGATCCTTCTGGCCGGAGGATTGGCCGCATTAGGGGCGATGCAGGCGGTGGGGTTGGTGCGCCTGCTCCTGGCCCTGCCGGCGCCGGCGAGGTTGGAGGGAATCCTGGCCGGCTGGGTGACGCAAAGCTATGTGTCGAGCCTGACGGCGATGTACTGGTATTCGGCCCGGCTGGGGCTCGAGGCCGTCGTGGGCATGATCCTGATCGTCGCGGCCATGATGCTGATCGTCCGCCGCAACAGGCTGGGGGTTTCCCTGGGCGTCATCGGGCTGATGCTTTCCATCGCCGCCGTCAATCCGCTGGTTTTCTATTTCGACCAGTTTTCCACGATTCTGCCCGCGGCGATTCATTTTCTTTGGCTGCTGTTGATCCTCTATTACCAGCGAAGGCATTCCACGTAGCGGTCTGCGGACAAAGGGGCGGAAGGCGCTTGCGCGGGGGGCCGTAGAATAAGCATGGGGGCGGCGTTTGGGAGTCTGCTCCGCAACCGTTTTTTCGCCGGCCCGGGTTGATCCACGCCGGGATCCGGAGTTACGACGATTGGATTTCCGCCGAGGAACACCCCGCTTGCACCGGCGGCAACCGCACAAAGGGAAACCCGTCCTGATTGGGTTGGATCGGGGGTGGGGGAAAGACGATCACGGGAAGGCGTACGGCGCTAACGGATCGGCTCTCTATCGTGACAATCCGCGTTTTTGTCCACATCGGCCGGCCGGAACCCGGGGATCCATCGCCCAGAACCCGGTTCACCCCGGCTCGGAACGGGCACGGCGCCGGAATACGTTCCGCCATTTTCCGGTCCACCGATTCCACCAGTTAATCCATAGGCCGCGGTCCAACCCGGGCCAGAGTGCGGCCGCTTCCCTCCGCCGCGCGGCGGTGATCGGCTTTCCGCCGTACACCTGCATGGAATATAAATCCACAATCCGATGCAGGTCGACGCCGCGGCCGGGGTTTATCCGCGCCAGCCGGTGCGCGAACTCCGCCGGGGTCGTGGAGGGCAGGCGCGGAACGCCCTGCCTCCGCCCGTGGGTCGCCAGTTCGCGGTATATCCCGGGAAGGACCGCCGCGGGTGCGAGGAACCAATACCGGAAGGGGGCAAGCAGGATCCACGCCAGGGCGAGCGTGGGAAGCGACACCAGCAGGATCAGCGCCGGCGCCGACATGCGGCGCAGAATCCCCCCGATCCAGGTCAGGACGGCCGGAGTCGCGTTTTCCCGCCCCGCCGCCGGGATGAATTCGGAAGCGGCGGGGGCTTCCTCCCGCCGGATCATGGCCATCGAAGACGTGGGTTCGAACTCCACCCAGCCGATTCCGGGAAAGTAGAGCTCCGGCCAGGCGTGCGCGTCGGATTCCAGCACGGTGAATTTCCCCTGGACCGAGTCGAACGTCCCGGATGCGTACCCGAACGCGATCCGGGCCGGGATCCCCGCCGACCGGGCCAGCACCGCCATCGCCGTGGCGTAGTAATCGCAGAAGCCTTCCCTTGAATCGAACAGGAAAAAATCCACCACATCGCGGTCGCGCGGGGGCGCTTCGACGTCCAAGGAATAGCGCATCTCGGCGCGCAGGTATTCCTGGATGGCGACGGCGCGGTCGTAGGGCGTGGCCGGCGCGGCGGTGAGGTCGCGGGCGAGGATATGAACCCGCTGCGGCAATCCCCGGGGCAGCTGCAGGTAGCGTCCGCGGATCCACTGCGGATAGTCCGTCCCCGCGGCGCGCAGTTCGCCGACATCCGCATCCGTGTAAACGGAATCCACTTCGTACGACGATCCCGGCACGAGAATGCCGAAAACATCCTCCCAAGTCCGGGTCACCACCCGGAAAAGCGTATCGACCGTGACCACTTCGCCCGCGGCGTAGAGCGGACCGGATCCGTAGCGGTTCACCGTAACGGCCTGATGGAACTTCACCCCGAACGGCAACTCCTCCCGGATCCTCTCTCCGGGCAGCATTTCCCGTTCCTCGGTCGCGCCGGTGAGCCAGGCGCTGCCGGTGTAGATGTCGTAAGTGACCGCCTTCCAATAATGGTGCGGGGCGGAGGGCTCGCGCATCCCCGGAAAATACTTCAGAGTCTCCCCGGTGACGATAACCAGGACCACCTCGCGGGTCAGGTCCGGGCCGGCGCCCAGGTAATGGGTGAGGGGAAATTCGCTATCCGCCCGCGGAACGCCCGGGCCGACCGCCCCGCCTTCGCCGGAAGTCCGGCCGCCGGCATCCGCCGGCGCGGCCGCCGGCTGGGAATGCTCCCGGATCCAGCGCGAGATGTCGTCGTAGGGTATGGCGGGGACGGTGTACGCGGCCAGCAACAAGAAAGCGAGCACGGGCCCGGCGGAGAAACTCAGGTCCCAGCGGATGCCGGTCGAATACCCCATTCCCCTCCGGTCCCATTCCTCTTCCTTCAGGATGTGCTCCGCAACAATCACGGCCGCCATGGCCAATCCCGCAATCACGACGGCGGAAGGCCAATCCCCGTCCAGGGCGGCGGAGACGCCCGCCGAAAGGATCACCGGCGGAAGGACGGCGGCGAAGGGCTTACGGCGCGCGCTCAGCGCCCAGCCGGCGAAGGCTCCGAGCAGGAAAAACACCAAGCCCCAGAAAAACGCGGAGGCGACCGGATCGAAAATTTCGTCGCCGCGCCGGATGGAAGCCGCCCAGGCGAAGAAGCGCGCCACCACCGACGAAGGCCCGGTCAGGAGCAGGCCCGTTTCCGCCCGCCAAGAGGCCGCGTCGAATTCCAGGTTCCGGAACTGGGGGAGAAATCGTGCGAACCATACGGCCGACAAGCCGATCCAGCGGCGGAACGGAAGATCCAGCCGCCCGACGGTCAGCAGCAGAAAATCAATCCCCAGGGCGGCGTTTGCCGCGGCGGCGGCGGCCGGCGGCAGGGGGAGGCGGCCGATCAGCCAGCCGGCGAGCAATCCGCAGAGGGCCGCGCTGAGGAACAACGCAGCGTCCGCGCGGACGATCAGCGGCGCTATCTGCCCGACCGCCGCCGCCAGGACAGCCGCGAGCAGCGCCGGTTTGAGCAAGCCGCGCGTATCCGTCCGCTTCAGGATCCACTCGCCCGCGGCGTTCATGCGAGCTCCTTCCAGGAAAGGTCGACCTTTTCGGAAATGATCGCCCTCCCGCGGGGAGTGACCTTCCATTTAATGCCGTCCCCGGTGCCGGGGCGCAGATCCTGGCGGCCGAGGAGGTCGCGTGTGATCCGGTATTGGATGATTCCGCATTCCAGGAGCTGGGAGGCAAGCGGTCCGGAATCCCCCTTCCCGCCGTACGACGCGGGATCCAGAAGCAGCACAGTGGGCTTGATGCCGCGGCGCATCAGCCTAAGCAAGGGTTCCAGCCACCGCCCGCTCACCTCCGGGGTGATCAGGATCACGCTGGAGCGGGCGGTTTCGCGGGGCTGCAGCTGGCTCAGGAGGTCGCCCAGCGGCCTCTCCGCGGGAGAAATCATCGCCAGCGCGCGCAGGATATCCCAGAGCTGCGTTTCGCCTTGGCGGGGGGGGAACCAATACAAGTCGCGCGCGCCCTGCCCGACCAGGCCCACCGCCCGCCCTTCGCCGATCCCGCGCGCGGCGAGGGAGGCGGCCAGCACCACGGCGTGCTCGTCGGTGGAATGCTCGCCTTCGCCGGCCTGGCATGCGCGCTGCATGTCGATGAAAATCCACCAATCCCCGACCGGCATTCCGTCGAACAGGCGCACGTGCAGGGTTCCCTTGCGGGCGGAGGTGGGCCAATGGATCCAACGCAGGCTGTCGCCGGGCAGGTAGCCGCGGACGGTCGAGGCGTCCACGGTCCGCTCCTGCGCGTCGATCCGCATCCGGCCGTCGCCGGTCCGGCCGCCGGGGGCGATGTCGATCTCCGTCAGCGGAATCACCGGGGGCATCACCGCCATCGTCGAGGCGGCCGGGTATTCCATTTCCAGCCGGTAGATTCCAAAAGGATCCTGGGCGACGATCGACGTGGGGCCGAGCATGTACACGCCCCGGCGGGCGCACAGGCCCTTGGTTTGCCAGCGGGTTTCAGAATAGCGGCCCACGCCGCTGACGCGGCTGGGATCGTACGACGGCATCGTCGAACGGTCGAGGACGTCCACCCACACGGCCGGAGCCCAGCCCGTATTGATCAGCGAGAAGCGCTCTTCGAGCAGGTCACCCACGTGCGCCCAGCCGAAGCGCACTTCGCGCACAAGAGTCAGATGGCGAGCCAACTCGCGGATCCACGCCCAGCCGATCAGCCAGACTCCGCCCACGGCGATCAACAGCGCGGTCCACTCCTTGCCGGGGGCGAAGAGCTGCACGATCACCAGCGCCGCCGTCAGCGCGGGGAGAAACGGCGCTCGCAAGAAAATCCGGACCGGTCTCGGGCGCTTGTTCATTCCGCAATTGTAACCCGACGCCCGGCCGTCCTGCCACCTACGGACAATCCCGGTCAAGAATATCTTCGTCCGGCTCACAATCCGGCTTTAGCCAATGGAAAATACAGAAATGGGGTTGATGACGATGATCTGTAGCAGAATGGGTTTTCCAGTATCCGTAATGCAAGGTGGACGGTTCGGCCTGCCCGCCAAAAAGATCGGGGGCGATTTGATTCCCAAACTCGCGCGATGCCGGATCGGTGCCCGACCCAGGCAATATCCGCCGTCATGGTAATCGACGAGCTTTCAGCCAAGTTCGGGAAGAAAAACCATTCATCTCATCATCAAGAGGATGGCTACACATGCGGGACGACTTCCTCAATAGAAAAATAAATAACTACCAAATTGATAGCGATCCATGCCGTCCAAAAAAGCAATAGCGGGATGAGTGTAAAAATGGAAAACTTGTCGGCATGTTCGTCATTACAGGCCTTCATTCGGGAAACAAGCATTTCAAAAAGATGACTTTTTTCTTCCGGATAGAATTTGATCGCGGAATAACCCACTGCACCCCAGCCGCTGACTTCGATCGTCGAATTGTGACCCAATAAATTAAAATAGTTTTTTCCTTCCGAAAAGTCGATTCCTTCCTTCCACAACGCTTGCCGCAACAGATGGAACGCTCCACCCTTGACGCCAAGGATTGTCGCATGGATCGCAGAGTCGGATTTGGATCTCCTCCGATAGAAAATCGCAAACACCAGCAGGGGAATAAGCACCGTTATGATCAGGATCAAAAGGACAGATACGACATTGACTTGATTATCAATCACTATCTTCCGGATCCCAAAAACCGATGTGCACAACATCAGCAGCCCCAATCGGAACAGACCATCTTCCGGGATTCGATGGACAATAAACACAGGCCGCCGCCGCCGAATTCCATGAAAACACAGGCCTACGTATCGAATACAATAAAACAGAAAGAGGACTCCCCCTACGACGTAAGGGAAATATTCGTATCGAACCATAAGTTCCTCCTGCGCGAGCTATTCGCCAAACGGGAAAACGGATTTTTCTTGACTCTCTTCGATATCGAATCCCCCAATCCATAAGCAAATTACTATGTAATTACTCAGCCAGTGGTCGTCATGCCCGCGCCGGGATGACAAATAGAACCAAAAACGCCGGCAGCTCTTTTTTGAGATTTTTAGCAACTGATCAGGCAGCTAATTTCTACTGAATAATCTCATCATAACATCACCAGTGTTTTAGGCTTTGTCCGTCACCCCGGCATGATCGAACCTGGGGTCCAGTATTTATTGAAGATATACTGGATGCCGGCTAATTTCACCCCCGGCAAAGAACACGCCGAGGGCGGGCGCCAGCATGACGATCGCCAGCTGAGTAGTAAAGATTTTGCACGGAAATAGACATCCTGAGCAGGCACTAAACGGTTTTGTATCTCCTCTGCCTCCCCCTCCCCCGCCCTCCCCTCTCTCTCTCGAATAATTTGATAACACTACTCTCCCCATGGTTCCTGTCTCAACCGTCCGATCGCGGACGACTCCCTGAAGCGGCCATCGAGGATTGCCATCGCCTCGATGCTTTCCCAGTTATAATACGCTCCCGTACTGTCACGAATAGGAGCGAGTTGCCGGCCGGGTTGTTCCGGAAACGGATTGAGGCGCCTCCGGCCTTTGCGCAACCGCAATCCTCTGCCGCCCATGGTTTTTTCCACAATGCGGCCGCGGGGTTTTCTTCCTTCCCCGCCCGCCGACCGGTAAAGCGACTGCCTTGTCTTTCAGGAACCTTCTATACGGAGCTCGACGATGCCCAAACGCGAAGACATCCACAAGGTGCTGATCATCGGATCCGGTCCGATTGTGATCGGCCAGGCCTGCGAGTTCGATTACTCGGGGACCCAGGCCTGCAAGGCGCTGCGCGGGCTCGGATACAAGATCGTCCTGGTGAACTCCAATCCGGCGACGATCATGACCGACCCGGGCATGGCCGACGCCACCTACATCGAACCGCTGACCGTGCAAAGCGTGACCGAGGTCATTGCCAAGGAGCGGCCGGACGCCTTGCTGCCGAACCTCGGCGGGCAGACCGGGCTGAACCTCGCCTCGGAACTGGCCAAACAGGGCGTGCTGGAAAAGTACGGCGTGAAGGTGATCGGGGTCGACATCGACGCGATCGAACGCGGCGAGGACCGGGTGGCCTTCAAGGAGACGATGAAGTCGCTCGGCATCCCAATGCCCGAGAGCGAGGCGGTCTACAGCGTCGAGGACGCCGAGAAGGTGGCCGAGCGGCTGGGCTACCCGGTGGTGATCCGCCCGGCCTACACCCTCGGCGGAACCGGCGGCGGGCTGGTCTACAACATCGAGGAGCTGCGGGTGGTGGCCAGCCGCGGCATCGCCGCCAGCCTCGTCGGCCAGGTGCTGGTGGAAGAATCCGTCCTGGGGTGGGAGGAGCTGGAGCTCGAGGTGGTCCGCGATTCCAAGGGACAGATGATTACGGTGTGCTTTATCGAAAACGTGGACGCGATGGGCGTGCACACCGGCGATTCCTACTGCACCGCGCCGATGCTGACCATCTCCCCCGAGCTGCAGCAGCGCCTGCAGAAATGGTCCTACGCCATCGTCGAGGCGATCCAGGTCATCGGCGGGACGAATGTGCAGTTCGCTCACGATCCGCAGACCGACCGGGTGGTGGTGATCGAGATCAACCCGCGTACCTCGCGCTCCTCGGCCCTGGCCTCCAAAGCCACCGGCTTTCCGATCGCGCTGATTTCCTCCAAGCTGGCCAGCGGACTCACCCTCGACGAGATTCCCTACTGGCGCAAAGGAACGCTGGACAAGTACGCGCCGTACGGCGATTACGTGGTGGTGAAGTTCGCCCGCTGGGCGTTTGAGAAATTCAAGGACGCCCAGGACCGGCTCGGCACGCAGATGCGCGCTGTGGGCGAGGTGATGAGCATCGGTAAAACCTACAAGGAGGCCCTGCAGAAGGCGATCCGCTCGTTGGAGATCGGACGTTACGGGCTGGGATTCGCCAAGGATTTCCACGAGCGGACCCTCGCGGAGCTGCTCGGGATTCTCAAGGAGCCCACCAGCGAACGCCAGTTCATCCTCTACGAAGCGTTGCGCAAGGGGGCGAAGATCGAGGACCTGTATGCGCTGACCCATATCAAACCCTGGTTCCTGCAGCAGATGAAGGAGCTGGTCGCGCTCGAAGAAGAGATCATCGCATACAAAGGCCGCACCCTGCCCGACGCCCTGCTGGCCCGGGCCAAGCAGGACGGCTTCGCCGACCGCTACCTCGCCCAATTGCTGGGGGTCTCCGAACGGGAGATCCGCGGTCGCCGCACGGCGATCGGCGTGGCGGAGGCCTGGGAGGCGGTCCCGGTCAGCGGAGTGGAGAACGCCGCTTACTACTTCTCCACCTACAACGCGCCGGATTCCGTCCCGACCAGCGCGAAGAAAAAGGTAATGATCCTCGGCGGCGGCCCCAACCGGATCGGCCAGGGAATCGAATTCGACTACTGCTGCGTGCACGCGGCTTTCGCTTTGCGCGACATGGGCTTCGAGACGATCATGGTCAACTGCAATCCGGAAACCGTTTCCACCGATTACGACACCTCCGACAAGCTTTATTTCGAGCCGCTGACGGTCGAGGACGTGCTCGGCATCTATGAGAAAGAGCGGCCCGAGGGCGTGATCGTCCAATTCGGCGGCCAGACCCCCTTGAACCTCGCCCGCGAGTTGGAGGAGGCCGGGGTGAAGATCCTCGGCACCACCCCCGAGGTGATCGACCTGGCCGAGGACCGCGATCGGTTCCGCGCGATGATGGAGAAGATGGGGATTCCGATGCCGGCCTCCGGCATGGCGTCCAACCTGCCGGACGCGCTGGCGGTGGCGGGGCGAATCGGATATCCGCTGATCGTCCGGCCGTCCTACGTGCTCGGCGGCCGCGGCATGGAAGTGGTTTACGACGAAGAAGCGCTCAAGGCTTACGTCGCCGCGGCGGTGCAAATCACCCCAGACCGGCCGATCTACATCGACAGCTTCCTCGAAAACGCGCTCGAAACCGAAGCCGATGCGATCGCCGACGGGGAAGCAACCTACGTTCCGGCGGTGATGGAGCACATCGAGCAGGCCGGGATCCATTCGGGGGATTCGGCCTGCGTCATCCCGCCGGTCAGCATCCCCCCGCGGCACTTGGAGACGATCCTCCGCCACACCCAGCGCATCGCCCACGAACTGGGCGTGGTCGGGCTGATGAACATGCAATACGCCATCGCCGACGACAAGGTCTACGTGCTGGAAGCCAATCCGCGCGCCTCGCGCACCGTGCCGCTGGTCTCGAAGGTCTGCGACGTCCAGATGGCGCGGATCGCCACCCGGATGATGCTGGGGAAAAAGCTGGCCGACGCGGATTTGCGCGAAAGAAAGATTCCGCACTTCGGCGTCAAGGAGGCGGTCTTTCCGTTTCCGATGTTCCCGGAGGTGGACCCGCTGCTCGGACCGGAGATGCGTTCGACCGGCGAAGTGCTGGGGCTGGACCGGACCTTCGGGTTGGCGTACTTCAAAGCCGAGGCCGGCGCCCAGCAAACCCTGCCGACCCGCGGAACCGTGTTGATCAGCGTCGCCAACCGCGACAAGCCGGCGGCGCGGAAGGCGGCCGAGGCGTTTCACGAGCTGGGGTTCCGGATCCGCGCCACCCGCGGCACCCACCGCTACCTGGCCGACAACCGGATCCCTTCCGAGCCGATCAACAAGCAGACTGAAGGCCGGCCCAACATCGTCGACGGAATCATGAACAAGGAGATCCAGCTGGTGATCAACACACCGGCTGGAAAGGAAAGCAAGACGGACGATTCCTACATCCGCAAGGCGGCGATCAAATACCGCGTTCCCTACATCACCACCATCCCGGCCGCGCTGGCCGCAGCCCAGGGAATCGCCGACCACGGCCGCGTGGAGACCCGCGTGCGCTCGCTGCAGGAATACCACGGGGATATCGGATGATCCCGCCCGTCCCCTCCTTTTTCCTCCCCCCTTTGCGGAAAATGAATCCGAACGGAAGAAAAATATTCTCTTCGCAAATGGGGGAGAGCGGGAGGGGGCGGGAAGGCGAGAGAAACGCAATATGAAGCGCATCCCTCCCTGGCTTACCCTGCTCCTACTCGCCCCGCTGCTGGGGGAGATCGTCTCTGGCCATCAGCCGCCGGTGCAACTCTGCAATCCGCTCAGCGTCGCCCTCTTGATGCTGCCGTACGGGCTCGGCGCGCTCGTCTGCCGCGAGCTTGTCCGGCGCTGGAGGAAAGGCGGCCTGAGCCTGATGCTGATGGCCGTCGCCTACGGAATCTTCGAGGAAGCGATCGTCGTGCGTTCGTTTTTCGATCCGAACTGGAGCGAACTCGAAAACCTGAAGCAATATTACGCCCTCGGCGTCAATTGGAATTGGTCCGAAACGATGGTTCACTTCCACGTGCTGATCAGCGTCGCGGCCGCGGTGATCCTGGCGGAAATGATCCACGCCGACCGCCGGACAGAGCCCTGGCTCGGGGATCGGGGGCTGATCGCTTGCATCCTCGGATTAACGTTGTGGGTGCCGGCCGGCTGGCTGATGACCCGGTTCGTCCCGCCCGCGTCGGGGTACATCCTCTCGTGGATCGCGATCGCCGGTTTGGTTCTCGCGGCGCGCCGCCTCCCGGCCGGTTTTCCCCGGCGGGTGAAGAAATCCCCTCCGCATCCGCTGTTCTTCTGGCTGCTGGGCTTCGTCAACATGACGGTGTTCTTCGTTTCGGTGTTTATGCTCCCGGACTTTTGGGCTCCACCGCTGTGGCTGGCCGCCGGCGGGCTGGTCGTCCTGGACGCGCTGACGCTGGGTCTGCTTCTCCGCTGGTCCGGCAACGGCGGGGCATGGGACGATCGGCACCGGCTGGCGTGGGTAGCCGGAGGGCTGGGATTCTTTGTCCTCTTTAATTTCTTCAGCGATGTTGAGGAGGGCTTCGCCGGACGCAGCTGCGTCAGCGCGTTCGCGATCATCGCGCTGGCCGTGCTGGCTTATCGGATCCGCAAACGCCCCCGGACCGCCGCACAAATCCCCGCGGATAATTCCTCGCCTCAGCCTTGACCTCCCTTCCTCGCTTCCCAATCCTCCACCCTCCCTTCGTCTCCGGCTCAGGGATGGGCTTTCCCCCATTTGTAACCTAAGCCAGGAGTGGGGGAAAAGAGCGAGGAAGGGAAGGAATCTGACGCGCTCCTCCGGAAGAATCCGCTTTTCGCGAGCGCCGTCCCATCCCGACTTCCCTGCCGACCTTTTTCACTCATTCGGCGTCTGTTTTCCTCTCCTCCCGTTCCATCCTCACCCCCAACCCCTGCCCCCTCCTCCCATCGTGAGCCGAGTCCCCAGTCGAGGTTGCGGCTGATCGAAACCATCCCATCCCTCCTCCCCCTGCCCCCTCCTCCCTTCCCGTCATACGGGAAGGGAGGAGGGG
>JAFGKK010000120.1 GCA_016928575.1 Anaerolineales bacterium | reverse complement strand
GTTCTCTTTTGCGAACCGCCGGATGCGGACCCGCATGTCCGGTGGTGTGAGAGGGAGCGGCCAGTCACCGCTCCCTACTCGATTTGAGTAATTTTACCGATGCCTGTATCAGGCTAAGCAGTCAGCATATTTTTTTGCCTTTTCCGCCGTGTGCGGCCAATGGCGTTCTAGGATAATACTTTGCTGAACGCCGTATCCACCCGCAGCATCCCGTATCCGTAGCTGTTGTTGGGGATCCCCGATTTGGTATCCGCGCCGCACAGGCATTCCGTCCCCCGGCTTTCCAGAAAGCCGCAGAATTGTCCGGCCGCCACCGGATGGGCCGAGCTGCGCAGGATTTCCTCCGTGCGCTCGATCTGCCCGACGAGCTCGGGGAAGGCCGACCACAACAGCGCGACCGCCCCGGTTACGTGCGGCGCGGCGATCGAAGTTCCGGCGGAGATGCTGTACAGGCCGCCGGGGATGCAGGAGCGGACCATCCAGCCGGGGGCGGTGATATCGGGCTTGACGAGGCTCCCGGAGGGCCCGCGGCTGGAGAAGAAAGCCAGCGAATCGTTTTCGTCGCTGGCTCCGACGGTGAAGACGTCGCCCGAGTTGGCCGGCGGGTCGCCGGCGGTGGCGCAGGCGGGGCCTTCGTTGCCGGCTGCGGCGACCATCATGATGCCCGCCAGGCGCAGGTTGCGCAAGGCCGCCGCGAGCGTATCGGCGCCGCAGCCTTCCCGCGCCGGACAGCTCCAGGAATTGTTGACCACGTGCGGCGCGAGGTCCGGACGCCCGTCGCGGAACGGATCGCCCCCGTGCGGGAAGGGCGCCAGGAAAAATTCCATGCAGGAGAGGTACTTTCCCGGATTGCCCAGCCCGTAGCGCATGTTGCGGCAGGCGATCCACTGCGCGCCGGGCGCCATCCCGATTTGGTTCTCCTCCCCGTCCCGCCCGACCGCCGTTCCCAGCGTATAGGTGCCGTGGCCCAGGTCGTCCCACGGCGCGGCGGAATCGTCCCACGGATCGTACCAGTGGTAATCGTGCGCGGCCGCACCATTGCTCCAGCCGCGGTAATTCGATTGCAGCGCCGGGTGAGTCCAATCCACGCCGGTGTCGGCTCCGGCGACGACGATCCCGCGGCCGTCGGCGCCGGCCTGCCACACCAGCGGCGCTCCGGTGGCGGTGATGTTCCATTCGATCCCCTGTCCGGGAATGGGAAGGACAAGCAGATCCATGGTTTCGTTGTAGTTCACCGTCCGCACATTCGGATTGACGATGACTTCCCGGACCTCGGGCCGCGAGGCGAAGGCCGTCATCCCATCGGCGCGGCCGTAGACCTCGATCAGGTTGATGAGGTAATGCGGCTGATAACGCGCCCCCAGCCGCTCGAGCTCGGCCCGCAGGGGAGCCTGCGTGGTTTCCGCGGTTTCGGCCAGAGTCCGGTAGACGTATTCGATGCGCTGCCCCCTGTCCGCGATGGAGGCCGCCGCCGAGACGTCGGCTTGTTCGCGAAGGATAATCAGGAAGCCGTCCTCGGTGAAGCCGGGATTCCCTTTGGCCGCGTACCCGGCGGCCGAGCCGGCCAGGGCGAGGAAGGCGAACCCGGCCGATACCGAAAGGCGGAGGGGCGGCGGTTGGCGCTTAAGGATCCGGCCGCCGAGGATGCGGACGAGGGCGAAGGCGATCCCGGTCAGGTAAACCAATCCGACGCTCTCCAGCGCCGCCGGATGCGGGAGCGAGAATTCCATCCGCGGATCCACCCAGCCCGGGAATCCGAACTCGAAAGCAGTGTGGACCAGGATCGCGCTCCCCAGTGATCCGCGCACGGCCAGCTCGGTGGCCAACACGCCGACGGCGACGGTGTTGAACAGGCGCAGGGCGGAGATCCAATCCCCTTGGGGCAGAATGTATCCGGTCTGCATCGCCAGGCCGATCAAGATGCCCAGCAGAAAGCCGAGGCGCGGCCGGCCGGCGGCGCGCGCGATCAGCGCGGCCACGACGCCCCGCAGGAGGAGCTCCTCGCCGACTCCGTAGGCTAGAGCGGTGACGAGCGCGGAAAGGGTCTCCCGGACCGTTCCCAGCGCGCCTTGAATCATCCAGGGCAGGAGCAGGATGGCGGCGGCGCCGAGCGCCAGCGGGAGCGTGGAGGCATGGCGCCGCGCAAAAGACGCGGGCGCCAGGGAAGAGAGCGGGCGGAAAATCCATCCCAGAGCGGGCGCCGCCAGGAGGAGCCGCAAGAGGAACGGCCAAACCGACTGTTCCGGAAACGGCAGGCCGGCGAGCCCCCAGCCCAGCAGGTAGAAAGCGGTGAGCAGAAGGCCGCCGGTGGCCGCGTGCTCCGTCTCCCAGCCTGGGCGGCGGTGGGTCATCCGCCAGACCGGGAAAATCACGCAGGCTTCCAGGAAGAAAGCCGCCAGGCAGAGGATCAAGCCGGTCAAACCCGCCGGAAGAGAGCCGGCTTGCGGGACCAGACTGAAGAATGCGAAGCTTCCGGGGATGAAGCCGAACGCGAGCATTCCGCCCAGCAGGGCGAGCACGGGAGCCGCCGCCAGCCAGGCGGCCAGCAGGGAGCCGAGCAAAACGGCGCGCCAAAGACCGCGCGGCCGTTCGGAGCCGGAAGAGGGAAAAGCGTCGTTGGGGGCGGTGGCAGATGTCATCGGCGGTCGCTCCGGTTATCCTTCGGCGGATCGGATTTCCTGGCGGTACGCGCAACCGACGGCCGTGAACTCGCCGGCGGCGAGGTTCTTGTACTGCGCCTGGTTGAGGGTCCGGATAAGCTCGACGGGCGACAGCCCGGCGGGAGTCTGTTCGTAGTCCAAATAGGCGAAGAAGTATCCGGACCAAAAAAACGAAAGATACGCGAACCCTTTGGCGCGCGCCATTCGGACCATCATCCGGATGAAAAGGATATCGAGCGGTTGCCAAAAACTAAACACGTCGCGCGCGTACAGCGACGCATACGAAGCCCCGTAAACCAGTTCCTCGGGCAAGGCTTTGTACAACCAGCTTTCTCCGACGACGACCTTCCGGCCCGCGGCCGCCGCCAGATGGGCGGATTGCAGCACGACGTCGAGGAAATCCGTTGCCGGCCCGGCGATCGGATAGATATGGGTGTCGAGGAAATCCAGCCCTTCGGTTTGCAGGAACGCGTCCCGGTAGGCCGGATCCTCCCAGCTTCCCGTTCCTCCGCCCAATTGCAGACCCTCCAGGCCGCCGATCTCGGCGACGGCCGAATTCAGGAACCGGCGGTAGTCCTCCGGCGTAAACTCCAACCCGGTGAGCAATTGTTCGGTTTCGGGTTCGTTGCCCAACGAGAGAAAATCCGGACGGATTTCCAAAGCGATCAGCGTCAATTGCCGTTTCCGGTCGCTGAAATATTCCTCCGCGGTCAGGCCCGACCAGTCGATTTGCAGTTTCGAGTATTGCGGATCGGGGAACGCCGGTCCCGTTTCCGCCATCACCTTCAAGCCGCGGCGGTGCGCCTCTTCGACGACTTGACGGAAAAATTCCAGATAACTGAAATTGTCCAGCTCGGGTGAAGTCAGCAGCGGATCCGAGACCTGAATGGAGACCCCGGTGACCCCGATCGTTTGAAGCCGATCGAGATAAAGGTTCACCGCCGGAAGCGCGTTGGGTTGCAGCAGCGCGTCGCCGCGGTTCCCGTTGGCGGGGATCAACTCAGCCCCGAAATAAGGCTCGGAACCGGACGATTCCGGCAGGGCGGCCAGGGTGTCGAGTTTCTCCGTCAGGCGCGCTTCGAGAGAAGCGTACGTGGCTTGATACTCCGACGGCACCGGTCCGGTTACTTCCTCCGAACAGGATATCGTTCCGGAAGAGTCGGCTGAGGCGGAGAGCGCCCCCGTCGGCGTCGACCCCCGCGCCGTCGGGGTCTCCGGCGGAGGATTCGTGCGGGTTTGGGCGCAGGAGAGCGTCAGGATGAGGGCGACGAACCAAACGGACCGGATCCGCGATGGACGGATATCCATTGAGCCTACTCGTCGTCATGCAATATCAGATTTCCGCATTCCATCGATTACCGTACCGCCGGAACGGTCCGCACGCACCGTCTGATTTTCCTGGGGAAAGCCGTGTTCGCGATGCCTGCGGTGGAGGGCCGGTACTCAGGCAAACCTCCGCCTACCCCTTCAATGAAAATCCTCCACGGCAAACTCCGTCCCCATCACCGCGGCTCGAAATGCGTATCGCGGATTTCCAGGTCCGGGCGGTGGGTTTCGATCCAATGCAGGGCGGACCGGAGGACGCGGTCGTTGTGGCCCGGATCGGTGCTGACGGCGACGCACCCGACGGTCGCCAAATCCCGCGAATCCTGACGGGCGATTTCCGCGGCCGCCAGGCCGAATTGGCTTTTCAACTTGGCCATCAGCGGCTGGATCCGGCCGCGTTTTTCCTTCAACGATTTGCTGCCGGGAACGCCGAGTTCCAAAACGCAGGCGGTGATGTGCATGGAGGGATTCTGTCACCGCTTGGCCGGAGGGTCAAGCCGCCGGAAGGGGTGAATTTTCCAGCCGGACTTCGGTATAATCACGATCGCAATTCCGGCGGCAGGCTCGGCAAACACGGAAAGCGCGCCGCCGGGACGGCTTCGGGAGGAACGGATGAACACGACGGGAAGCGGAAAAACCGGCGGCGACCGGGAGATCGTCATCCTCGGAAGCGGTCCAGCGGGATTGGCGGCGGCGGTTTATGCCGCACGCGCCGACCGGAACCCGCTGGTGCTGGCCGGCCCAGATCCGGGCGGGCAGGTTGCGCTGACCTACACGATCGAGAATTACCCCGGTTTTCCGGACGGAGTCCAGGGGCCGGATTTGTTTGAGCTGTTCCGGAAGCAAGCCGAACGGTTCGGCGCGGAGGTCGATTTTTCCTCCGCCACGGAGGTGGATCTGACGGCCCGCCCGTTCCGCGTCACGGCCGATTCGGGGCTCCACCGCGCCAGGGCGCTGATCATCGCCACCGGGGCCAGCCCGCGCCGGCTGGGAATCCCCGGCGAAAAGGAGTTCAGCGGCAAGGGGGTTTCCTATTGCGCCACCTGCGATGGCGCCTTTTTCCGAGGGAAAAACGTGCTGGTGGTCGGCGGCGGAGACAGCGCCCTCGAAGAGGGGATCTTCCTCACCCGCTTCGCCTCGCAGGTGACGGTCATCCACCGGCGCAACGAACTCCGCGCCGGAAAAATCCTCCGCGACCGGGCGGAGCAGAATCCGAAAATCCGTTTTCTGTTGGAGAGGGTGGTCGAAGAGATCCGCGGGCCGGACCGCGTCCAGAGCGTCGCGCTGCGCAGCACCGCCACCGGCCGGACCGAAACCCTGCCGGCCGACGGCGTGTTCATCTTCATCGGCCACGATCCGAATACCGCGCTCTTCCGGGGGAAACTGGCTATGGACGAGAAGGGCTATGTGAAGGTGGACGAACGGATGCGGACCGGAATCGAGGGCGTTTACGCCGCGGGCGAGGCGGCGGACCCGGATTTTCGGCAGGTGGCGACCTCCGCCGGGATGGGGGTGGCGGCGGCGATCTCCGCCGAGCGCTGGCTGGCAGAAAATCCGGCCTAACCTTGTCTCCCGAAAAATCCTTCCAATAATCTATTGGTTTAAAGGGCTGTCTGGAGAGTGGAAGAACGATTTTTCCTTTGGAATCTCGCCTTTCAGACGCGTCGTCATTGCCGCGTGTTTTTAGCGGGAATCCAGGGATTGGGAGGCGAAAATCCCCGCCAGATACCCCCTGCTTCGCAGGGCAGGCGCGGGCATGACACCCCCACAATCCTGTAGATATTCAACGGATTAAACGAGACAAGATACTTGCGGGAAGCGGAAAATGCAGGTCAAGCCCCGCCCGACGGACTTTCCGGGGCGGGCCCGGGCGCCTTTTGTGCATCTTCCGCCATCCTGTTTTCCCTCTATTCTATCCGTTCCCTACGGATCGTCCGTTGCGCCCTCCGTGAAGGTCCTCTTGACAGACATTCCAGACTATGCTATTCTTTGACGTTGTAGGATACCAGTTGGTTCACGTTGGAAGCAGAAACGCCAGTGGCTCACGGTCTATCCGTGAGCCGCTTTTTGTTCCAGCTTCTCCGATGGAACAGATGGAAGTCCTACCACAGTAGTTTTTGCCAAAAGGAGGCAAATACAATGTCTGAGCGCATCACCGGCACGGTCAAGTGGTTCAACGGCGGGAAAGGCTACGGCTTTATTTCCCGGGAAGGCGGCGAGGATGTGTTCGTGCACTTCTCCGCCATTCAAGGCGAAGGTTATCGGAACCTTGAAGAAGGCCAGAAGGTCGAATTCTCCGTTGAAAAGGGACCCAAGGGTTTGCAGGCTTCCAACGTCGTTGTGGTTAAGTAATCACACACCTGTCAATCCGAAAAGCCCCGGCGGGCAACCGCCGGGGCTTTTTCTTTTGGGAATGCAACGCCCTTCGAGGGTACAGCCGATGGCAAACGATTCCCGCAATTCATTGCCCATCATGGGCGAGGCGGCGGCTCCTTGGGAGTGAGGAGCGGTATATGGGCACGAAACCGATACCAAAAGGAGAATGGGGAAAATTCCGCAGGTGTTCCGCCCAGGCGCGGCCGGAAAGTTGGCCGATCGCGCATCCAGCGGATAAAATGCATTGGGCATTTACGAACCGCTTTCACGGGGAGATAAAATCATGAGACGGAAAATGTTCTCCTTATGGATCTTGTTTGCCGCTTCCGTTGCATGCAACTTTTCATCCGGGATCCGGAGGACCGGTTTGCCGGCCGCCACGCCGGAAAGCCGGACGGCCGCAGGATCCCGGCCGGCTCCGGCGGCCTCCAACCTGCCGTCGGCGGACCTGGTTAGTCCCGCCGATCTTGTTTATCTCGGAGCTTTCCGTCTGCCCGGGGGGGATGCGCCGCCGAAAACCTTCGCCTACGGCGGAAATGCCATGACCTTCAATCCCGACGGTGATCCCCAGGGCGTCGACTCCTTTCCCGGTTCGCTGTTTGTCATGGGGCACGACCGCCAGGCGTGGGGATCCTTGCCGGACGGGAACCAGGTGGCTGAGATCGGCATTCCCCGGCCGGCGATCGCCGCCGATCCGCAGGATCTGCCGGCCGCCGTTTTTCTCCAAGATTTTTCCGACGTGGCCGCCGGGCGTTTCACCGGCCTCGAGGAAATTCCGAAGGTCGGGATGCAGTACCTGAACCATCCGGACACCGGGCCCAAGATCCATCTGGCGTGGGGCCAACACCTTCAGCCGATGGACGCCCCTTCGCATGCCTGGTTCGAGCCCGATCTCGCCGATCCGGATCTGCAAGGGGTCTGGTTCATCGGCGATGAAAACCTCTACAGCGTCAACGGGTATCTGTTCGAAATCCCCGCCGCTTGGGCGGACGTGCACGCTTCCGGATGTTCCCTCGCCACCGGGCGGATGCGGGACGGCGGGCAGGGCGGGATGGGACCGGCGCTGTTCGCCTACCGGCCGTGGCTGGAGGGCGGCGCGGCGCCCGCCGACGGCGCGCGCCTGGCCGACACCGTTCTCCTGCTGTACGAGACCTCGGATGCGAGCGAGGCCATTGTCCGCTGCATGAACGGGTATCAGCATCCCGACGAATGGGAGGGCGGGGCGTGGCTGGACGCCCCTGGGGGTAAAACGGCGGTGATCTTCGCCGGAACGAAGAGCACCGGCGGGAAATATTGGTACGGTTACCGCCATCCGGCCGGCGCCGGGCTGGCGTGCGTGGATGCGGACGTTTCGGATTTTCCGACTTGCCGGCTGGCTGACGGCCGGATCTGTCCGCCGGAGGATTTTGCGGGCTGCTGCGACGCCGAAGAGGGGGAATGCATCAGCCAACGCGGCTGGTGGAGCACCCGGTTCGACGCCGAATTGATTTTCTACGATCCGGCGGATTTGGCCGGGGTCGCCGCCGGGGAAATGGAATCCTGGGAACCCCAGCCGTACGCGGCGCTCGATATCGATGAGTTTTTGTATTTCAACCCTTCCGGAACCGACGTGGAGATGATCGGCGAGGGCGATCAACGGCGCTGCCGCATCGGAGACGTCGCCTACGACCGGGCCAACGGATTGCTCTACGTCTTGGAGCAGTTCGCCGACGGCGCCAAACCCGTCGTCCACGTGTGGCGCGTGAATTAGGCGGCCGTAAAAGGCACAAAGAGTGCAAATTTTTTCGAGGAATCCATCCGGATTTCCATATCGGATTTGATTTTTCGCTCAGTTCGCCCAAAGCCCCTAGCCGGTCATCCATTTCCAGCGGGAAGGATGATAATGAAAAAAAGGTTTTATCCTCATGAACTCTTGGCGTTCTTCGCGCATTTGCGGTGAAAATGGGTTAATACCGCGGCACGCTCGGATCGGCGCGCAGGCTGTAGGCGTCCAATCCCCCGCGCAGGTGCATCAGGCGCGTGAAACCCCGCGCCGCCAGGTACATCACCGCGTGCAGGCTGCGGATGCCGTGATGGCAGTAAATCAGGATCTCCTCCTCCGGATCGATGGTCTGACTCCATTCGGTGATCTGCGCGGGGGAGTGCAGTTCGGCGCCGGGCAGGCGGCACAGCGCGAACTCCTCGGGCGGCCGGACGTCGATCAGCCGCGGCGTGCGGCCCTGCGCGATCAGGTCGCGCAGTTGTTCGGGGGTCAGGTCGCGGAAGGGTTCCTCAGGCACCGAACACCTGCAGGGGGATGGGGGTGAAGACTAAAAAGAAGAGGACCAAGCCGGTCAAAGCCAGGGCGCGGTGCCGGCGGCTCAGCGGGGTGATGGTATCGAGCGGCTCGGCATGAGTCCGCCCGAAGATGAAGACCAACACCACCCACAGGAACCATCCGGGCCAGAACCACCCAAGCAGGATCAGCCCGAATAGGATGACGGGCAGGAAGGCGCCGGTCCTTTTCCCCAGCAGGACGTAGAGCAGATGGCCGCCGTCGAGCTGGCCGGCCGGGATGAGGTTCAGCCCGGTGATCATCAACCCCGCCCAGGCGCCGAAGGCCAGCGGGTGGATGATCACGTCGACCCCCTCCATCGGAAAGGGGAAGCCGGTGAAAAAGGCCCGCAGGTAGAACAGCACGGGCGCTACGTCGAAGTGAGCGGGCGCCGGAAGCGGACGGCCGAACACCGCCCACTTGGCCAGCAGGTAGAGAATCGAATTTCCCTCGAGGGTGAATCCTTGGCAGGCTCCCAGAGCGGTGGGCAGGGCTTCGACCTTCGAGAGGGACAACCCGAGGAAGAGGAAGGGGAGGGCGACCAGGAAGCCCGCCAGCGGCCCGGCGATGCCGATCTCCGCCAGCGCGTTGCGGTTCTTCGGCGGCTCCTGCATCGAGATCACCGCGCCGAGCGTTCCGAACGGGCTAACGAGCGGCAGCGGGATGAAGAACGGCAGGGTGACGCGGGTTCCGTTGCGGCGTCCGGCGAGGTAGTGGCCGAATTCGTGCGAGGCCAGGACGGCCAGGAAGCTCAGGGCGAAGGGCAGGCCGGCGGCGAGGTGGGTGAAGCCCTCGCGGGTGAGGATCACGATCAGCTGCCACTGGTACCGCAACGCCTCGGCGAGGGTGGCCGGGGTTTCGCACGGCACGGCGGAGGCGGGCACCGAGTTGATCGCCGCGGTGTAGATCACGCTGGCGAGAGTCAACAGGCCGAGGACCAGATTGGTGCGCAGGCCGCCGCCGCCGCGGCGCGCGGGCAACCGGATCAGGAGGATCTCCTGCCGCCCGTTTTCCTCGCGCAGAAGGGGGGTTAAACCGAGCGGCTGGACGGAGCGGGCGAGCTGTTGGAAGGCCGCTTCGCTCTGGAGAGTCAGCCGCCCGCGGGCGCGGAAGACGAAGTTTTGCTTGGCTCCCCCCAGCATTGTTTCTTCCACCGCCATCACGCGGCCGACGATTTGGGAGAGGTTGTCGAAATCGGTCGATGGATTCACGCCCTGCACTCGCCCCGGCGGGAGCGGATCCGCTCCGCCGGCGGAAAAAGGTCCGCGCATTCTATCACGCCGGGATGGGCGATTCAATCCGCAGATCCTCGAGTTCGAGGGTTTGTTCCCGTTCCAAGGGGAGGACGCCGAAGCCGAATCCCTTCTCGGCCGAGGCGACGGCGTATTGGTTGTCGATCCACAACACCAAGCCGAGCGGGGGCGCGGGCGCCAGCCCCGAGCGGAGCGCCTCGGCTCCGTCGACGCAAAACCGGATTCCGGAGGCGGTCCATTCGAGGGCGTAGGCATGCCACACGGAGGGGTCGATTTCGAGGATTTTCTCCTCCGCCCGGTAGAACCGGCGCGCCAGCCGGAAAGCCCGGCGGCGGGTGGGCGGCAGGGCCACCAGCAAGATTCCGCCGGCGGCGAGGGGCGCCAGCAGGGGCGCAGGGAGGCGGCGGAAGGAAAGCACCTGTGCCTTCCAGCCCCAACCCGGCGCGCCGTCCGCCAGTGCCAGATCGTGGGGCGGGGATCCGTGGAAGAACCAGGCGCATTGCGGCGGAGCCGGAAGTTTGCGCGCGGCGCCGCCCATCCCCAGCGAGATTGAAAACGGATCGTTCCAAAAACCGAAGCCGTAGGTTCCCCGCGGCTCGGGGGGTGAGACCCGGGCGCGGACGGAAAGGCGCAGCGGCGGACTCCAACAAAAGGATCCGCGCGCGAGGGTTTGGGTGTCGTCCAGCTGTGCATCGGCGTACAGACGGGACGGGGGAAGGCGCAGGGTGATCCGCTCGGGGTCTGCCCCGGCCGATGACGGGCGGCGCAACACCCGCCCGCCGCCGATTTCGAGTGGCAGGAGCGGAGGCGGCTTGGCCGTCAAATCCGATACGGGTGGATTGCCCGAGACTGTATTCATGGGCGCCTGAAAACCTTCCCGCGGGCGCGAAACCCCATCCCCCCGCCATGACCGGCGGCGGTCGATGGTCCGCCGGCCGCTTCCATCGAGTATAATCCATACCCGCAGAGGAGTCCTCATGGAAATCGTGTGGTACGGCCTTTCCTGTTTCCGCCTGATGGAACGCGGCATGGCTTCGGTGGCGATCGATCCCTACGACGACAGCGTCGGATACGGGGGGTTGCGGCTGAAGGCGGACATCGTCTGCGTTTCGCACGACGCGCCGGGCCACAATTGCGTCGAGGCGGTGAAGGGCGAGAAACGAGTCATCACCGGGCCGGGCGAGTTCGAGATCGGCGGCGTTTTCATCACCGGCATCTCCACCCGGCACACGCCGGACGCCTCCGGGAAAAAGAAAAAAACCGAATCCAAAGACGCCAACACCCTCTACCTGATGGATTTCAACGGCCTGACGGTGGCCCACTTGGGCGATTTGGATTACATTCCCACCCAGCAGCAGATCGAGGCGCTGGGGGCGGTCGCCGTGGCCTTGGTGCCGGTCGGCGGCGGAGGCGGGTTAAACGCCTCGCAGGCGGCGGAGGTGATCAGCTTGCTCGAGCCGTCGATCGTCGTGCCGATGCATTACCGCACCCCTGAGGTCAGCCTGAAGCTGGATACGCTCCAAAAATTCGTCAAGGAAATGGGGCTGGCCTCTCCCAAACTCCAGGAATCGCTGAAGATCACCCGGACGGAGCTTCCGGAGGAAACCCACGTGGTGGTCTTGGATCACAAGCGAGGCGCATGACCGCGGTCAAACTGCTCATGACCTGGGACATCCTTCCGGGGCAGGCGCAGGAATATTTCGAATTCATTGTCCGCGAGTTCCTGCCGGGGATGCAGAAGCTCGGGGTGGAGCCGACCGATGCGTGGTACACCGCCTACGGCGACGGCCCGCAGATCACGGTGGGCGGAATCACTGCCGGCATGGAAGCGATGAACGAATTCCTCGCCTCGCGCGAGTGGCAGGATATCTCGGAAAAACTCATGAATTACGTGGAGAATTTCTCCTATAAAGTAGTCCGCGCCCGCAACGGCTTTCAGATGTAACTCTCCTGCGAAGCCGATCCCTCGTTTTTCCGCTTCCCGAAAAGGCCGCGTTCCGGACAAAAAAGCTTCGCGCCTTAATGGTTGGAGCGCGGCGATGCGGAACACATTTTAAGATCGCTGAAAAAGTCGTTCCGGAACGCTTTGCTTTGAGGGGATGGATATTTTCCATTCGTAAGAATCCCCTTTTTCCGGCGGTTTTTGCCCGGCGCAGCCGGGGATCGTATCCAAGCGCGGGGCTTTGGCCCGGCCGGGTAAGGTTTTTCGACGATCTCTTTTTTTTATCCGTTGCTTGATGCCGGTCGAAAAATCACCCAGAAACCACTAAGACGCTGGGGCACAACGGGACAGCTGGGTGAGGTGGCGCAGGTTCTTTTTGGCGCTGTAAGAGCTTGTCTGGATTCCAGTTACTAAGAGATGCAATTCAAGGAGATGGGAGGTTTTTTTCGGAGACCTGCTATCCGCTACGATTTCGAATGGCCGTGAGAGCCGGCTTTGGCTTCGGGGGTTTTTTCCCCGCCGGCGCCTGCGTTTCCGGCCTTATTTTCAGAAGCGCCTTCGGCTTTTTCCTTGTCTTTGTGCAAATTCACTCCCCCGGAGGGCGAGCGGTGGTCGGTGGCGTACCAGCCGGATCCCTTGAAAATAATGCCGGCCGGCGAGAAGACCTTGCGCAGCGATTTCTTTCCGCATTCCGGGCATTTGGTCAGCGGAAGATCGGAGAAATTTTGGTGCTGGTCGAATTCCACGCCGCATTCCATGCAGCGGTAGGTGTAGATGGGCATTGCGTTACCTCTCCCGAACCCGGCTCGCGGGCGTTATTCCGTGGGCTCCGGGCGCTTGACGAACAGGCGGTTCCAAATATCCACGGCTTTGTGCCAAACCTCGTGGCGGTACTCTTTCCAGGCGTGGATCATGGCCGGAAGCGCCGAGAGGAAAATCACCGCGGCCAGGATGATCAAGAAGTATTTGTCCAGGACCTCGGGCGGGATCGACTGGCCGAGGAAATAACCCGCCAGAGTGACCCCCACCGCCCACAACAGCGCGCCCACCAGGTTGAACAGCATGAAGCGGCGGTATTCCATCTCCACCGCGCCGGCGACGATCGGCGCAAAGGTGCGGATAAAGGGCATGAAGCGCGCGATGGTGATCGTCTTTCCGCCGTGCTTTTCGTAGAACGCCTTGGCCGCCAGCAGGTTCTTGCGCCGGAAGAGCAGCGAGTTTTCCCGGCTGAAGATCGGCGGGCCGGCCTTCTTGCCGAACCAGTAGCCGACGTTGTCGCCGAGAATCGCCGCAGGCGTCAGAGTCAGGAGCAGGACCCACAGGTTGAGTTCTCCGCGCGCGGCGAGGAGTCCGGCGGTGAGCAGCAGGCTGTCGCCGGGCAGGAAGAAGCCGAAGAACAAGCCGGATTCGGCGAAGATGATGGCGATGATGCCGATGTATCCGACGGTGCGGATCAGCTCGATCAGGTCGATGCCAAAGGTCATGAGCGGTCCTTCGATTCTCCTTTACCCGGTAACGGGGCTGCGCAATTATAACCGATTGCGGGTTGAGGACGGGGGATGAGGATTTGATAAGGAAACGAGGAGCCGAAGACGGGAATTCCCACGGGCGGTTTTCCCTTAGGCGGGTAGGAAGGGAAAAAAGAACCGCCGACTGAGGTGATTGGCCGGCGGTTTGATCTTCGTTTTGGGTTCAGATCACTTCACCCTGGGGATCGGCGTCCCGCTGCGCTTGGGCTGTGGGGCGGGGAAGAGCCGGTTGAACTCCTCCTCGTCGATCGTCTCCACCTCGATCAGGCGGTCCGCGATCCGGTCTAGGGTGTCGCGGTGTTTGGTGAGCAGGGCTTTGGCTTCGTCGTAGGCGCCGTTGACGATCTTGCGCACCTCGGCGTCGATCTCGTTCGCCACCTGATCCGAGTAATCGCGCTGTTCGGAAATTTCGCGGCCGAGGAAGATCAGTTCCTCCTTCTGGCCGTAGACCATTGGTCCGAGCCGGTCGCTCATCCCCCAGCGGGTGACCATGTTGCGGGCGGTCTTGGTGGCGCGCTCCATGTCGGAGGAGGCGCCGGTGGTGATGTCGTTGAAGACCAGCTCCTCCGAAGCCCGGCCGCCCAGCAGGCCCGCCAGTTCGGCCATGTACTCGCGCCTTCCGCGCACGGTGCGGTCCTCCTCCGGCAGGGCCAGGGTGTAGCCGCCCATCATCCCGCGGGAGATGATCGAAACCTTGTGGACCGGGTCGCACTCGGGGATGGCCTGCATCACCACCGCGTGCCCGGCTTCGTGGTAGGCGATGATCTTCTTCTCGGCGTCGGTGATCAGGCGGCTCTTGCGCTCCGGGCCGGCGATCACGCGCTCGATGCTTTCCTCGAACTCCTCCTGAGCGATCGATTTCTTGTTGCGGCGGGCGGCCAGGATCGCCGCCTCGTTGACCAGGTTCTCGATGTCGGCGCCGACGAAACCGGGGGTGCCTTTGGCGACCTTGTTCAGCTCCACCCCCGGGGCGAGCGGCTTGCCGCGCACGTGGATCTTGAGGATCGCCTCCCGGCCGCGCATGTCGGGCCGGTCGAGGACCACCCGCCGGTCGAAGCGCCCCGGCCGCAGAAGCGCCGGGTCGAGGATGTCGGGCCTGTTGGTGGCCGCCATGACGATCACGTTGGTGTCGGTGTCGAACCCGTCCATCTCCACCAGGATCTGGTTGAGGGTCTGCTCGCGCTCGTCGTGGCTGCCGCCCAGGCCGGTGCCGCGCTGGCGCCCGACCGCGTCGATCTCGTCGACGAAGACGATGCACGGCGATTGGCGCTTGGCCTGCTCGAACAGGTCGCGCACCCGGCTGGCGCCGACGCCGACGAACATCTCCACAAACTCGGAGCCCGAGATCGAGAAGAACGGCACGCCCGCCTCGCCCGAAACGGCCTTGGCGAGGAGAGTCTTACCGGTTCCCGGCGAGCCCACCAACAGCACGCCCTTGGGGATGCGCGCGCCGAGGGAGATGAATTTTTCCGGCTCCTTGAGGAACTCCACCACTTCGTGAAGCTCCTCCTTGGCCTCCTCCACGCCGGCCACGTCCTCGAAGGTCACGGTCGGCTGGTCGCCGGACAGCAGCCGCGCCTTGCTTTTGCCGAACATGATCGCCTGGTTGTTGGTGCCCTGCATCTGCCGCACCATGAAGTAAATGAAGACCCCCAGCACCAGGACCGGCAGCAGGTAGGAGAGCAGGTTGAACACCAAGCCCCAATCGTTGGGGGCCTGGACTTCGATGTTGACCCTGCCCAGCTCGGCGGGCGTCACCCCGAAGGCCGCCAGCTGCTCCGAAAGGGCCGCGGCGGATTCCTTGCGCGCCTTGGCCTCTTTTTCGTCCGCGTAATGGATCTCCAGGTCGTCCTCGATGACGACGATCTGCTTGATCTTTTCCGCGCGGATTTCCTCGGCCACCTGGCTGAGCGGGATGGTCGGAATGCTCATTTGCTGGTTGTTGTACCAGCTGATGAGAAGGTATCCCATGAAGAAGAGAACGATAAAGATCGCAACGATATTGCGCGTTCGATTCGAGTTCACTCGTGCCTCCGATTTTGCGGATCCCGCCCCGTTCGTCCAGGGTTGGGGTCCTGTGTGTGGATTATACCAATGGTTGGTTGGCGTTCCGTTAACGGGGAACCGCGCGCGCACCACCCCGAGCGGGGAGTCTGCCGGGCTTCCCGCCGCCCCGGGAAGGGGGATCCTCGAAGCGGAGAGTCCGGATGGGCGGGTTCGCCGCTGTGCGGAAGCGGATCCTCAAGCTCTTATCTTCCGGGGGGATTGTAGAGGAAAAACACGTACACCCAAAGCGGAATCAGGCCGCCGACCGAAATCAGGCTGAGGAAACCCATCCCGATCGCGGCCCAATCGGTTTCTTCGCCCTGGGCTTCCTCCGTCTGCGGAGCGGTTTCGTCCCCAGGCAGCGGGGCGGTGTTCCCTTCCAGGTAAGCCTTCAGGACCCGGGCCATCTGGTCGCCGTTGCGGTACCGCCGGGCCGGATCTTTGGCCAGGGCGCGCAGGACGATCCCCTCCAGTTCCGCGGGGATTGCTGGGTTGAGCAGGCGCGGCGAGGGGGCGGGTTCGCGCTGATGCTGGAGGGCGAGCGTGCGCGGGTCTTTGCCCGGGAAGGGAAGCCGGCCGGTGAGCATCTCGAACAGCATGACTCCGGCGGAGTAGATGTCGCTGGCGGGAGTCAGCGTTTCTCCAGCTGCCTGCTCCGGCGAGACGTATTGGGGGCTGCCCCAGATGGTCTCGTCTTCCAGCGGCCGGGTTCCGTTGGAATCCGCCGCGATGTCCTTTGCGGCCGTCGCCCGTGCAATGCCGAAATCCGCGATCTTGGCCAGCAGATCCGAAGCCAGCAGGACGTTTTGCGGCTTGACGTCGCAGTGCACCACGCCCGCCCGGTGCGCCAGCCCGAGGCCTTCGCAGACCTGGATGGCGATGTCAACCCAAGCCTCCAGGGGCTGCTCCCGCGAATGGCGGAGGAAGGATTTGAGGTCCTCCCCCTCCACGTATTCCATGATCATGAAGAATTGGCCGCCGTGGGTTCCGAAATCGTAAACCGTGACCAGGTTGGGGTGTGATAATCTGGCGATCGCCTGGGCTTCGCGGCGGAAGCGTTCCTGAAAATCCGGCTTGCGGGTGTATTCCTCGCGCAGGATTTTTATCGCAACCGTGCGGCCGAGGAGCTGGTCGCGGCCGAGCCAGACGTGCGCCATGCCTCCGCTGGCGAGCGGCCGTTCGAGGACGTAGCGGTCGTTCAAGAGCGCCCCTTTTTCCATGACGTCGATTTTACCAACGAATAGAATCGTCGTGCCGGCGCGTGCGCAGCCGGCATCCAGGGACTTCGAAGCGGAGCCCGGCCGGGAACACCCCCGCTGCGCATTCGGCAGTACCCGAAGATTCCGGGCTGGTACTGCCGCTCCGCGAGGGCGGACGCCGGGGTGCCGGCTTGTCCCGCCAACCTGACAGGTCCGGGTATGGGGAAGGGTATAATCCCCGCGGCAGAAAACCACCCGAAAGGTGGGACGACGGATCCGGTGAAAACTCCCGCTTTCCCCAAAATCAACCTCCGCCTGATTGACGCGCTTTTGCTGGTCTCGCTCCTGGCGGTGGCGGCCTGGCTCCTGAAGGGGTCGGCGCTGCTGGTCTTTCTGCTGGCCTGCGTCGGACTGATTCCGCTGGCCGACCAGATGGGGATCGCCACCGAAACGCTCGCCTCGCGGGCCGGGCCGCGGGTGGGCGGCCTGCTGAACGCGACCCTGGGCAACGCCGCCGAGTTGATCATCACGATGGTCGCCATCCGCGAAGGCTACCTGGAGCTGGCCAAAGCGTCGATCACCGGCTCGATCATCGGCAACCTGCTGCTCGTGCTGGGGTTGAGCCTCCTGGTGGGCGGGGTGCGCAACGGGGAACAGCGGTTCTCGAGCGACACCGCCAGCCGCTACGCCACCCTGCTGGCCCTGGCCGTGGTGGCGCTGAGCGTTCCGTCCCTGTTCGGAGAGGCCATCGGCGCGCCGGACAGCCTACAGGTGGAATACCTGAGCCTGGGCGTGGCGGCTGCGATGATGCTGATTTACGTTCTCAGCCTGGTCTATTCCCTCAGCCAGCGGAATGGGGTGATCCCGCCGCCGGTGGAGGAGCCGGCGCATGCCAAGGACAGCTGGAAGGGCGCGGTGATCCGCCTGGGGCTGGCCACCGCCGGGGTGGTCGTGCTGAGCGAGATCCTGGTCGGAGTGATCGAGCCGGTCATCGCCGCAAGCGGGGTCTCGGAATTCTTCCTGGGAATCATCCTCGTTCCGGTGATCGGCAATGTGGCCGAGCATTTCGTGGCGGTGGATGTGGCCGGCCGGAACCATCTGGAGCTCAGCCTGGAAGTTGCCCTCGGCTCGTGCCTGCAGATCGCCCTGCTGGTCGCCCCACTCATGGTGTTTGCGTCCCTGGGCATGGGTCATCCGCTGACGCTGGTCTTCAACATCTTTGAGGTGGTTTCGGTCATCGCCGGGGTGGGCGTGGTGGCGCTGATCGCCGCAGACGGGCGCAGCAACTGGCTGGAAGGCAGCGTTTTGCTGGCGGTCTACGCCATCCTGGCCTGGGCCTTCTTTCTCTTTCCGATCTAGGCATCCCCCTCCCCACCCTGCCCCGTTTGCGGAGGGAGCGGGGCAGGGTGGGGAGGGGGTTTCTGGTATAATCCCGCCGCCCCAAAGGCATCACCGGCAATCGGAGGTCCTGTGATCACCTATCTGAGCATCGCTCAAATTATCCTTGGCTCCGTACTGATCATCGTCATCGTCCTGCAAAGCAAGGAGGCCGGCCTCGGCGGCCTGACCGGCGGCGATTCGGGCGGAGTGTTCCGCGCCCGGCGGGGAGTGGAGAAGGCGCTCTTCAACGGAACCATCGTCCTCAGCGTCCTGTTCTTCGCACTCTCCATCATCACCGTTGTGGCCATCCGCTAAGCCCGACTCCGCCGACCGCAACCCGTTTTCCCATGACGGGAACGCCCCTTCCGCTATGTCGACCCTGAAGCGATTCCGCTGGCAGATCCTGATCGCGGCGGCGGGGATTGCCGCGGTCTTGCTGTTGATTCTCGGACTGCGCGGGACGAATCCCCCGGGCTTTAATCCGGTTGCGAATGCCGCCGGCGGTGAATACTCGGAGGCCGTCATCGGAGCCCTGCAGCGGCTGAATCCCGTGCTAGACGTCCGCAACGCCCCCGACCGGGACGTCGACCGGCTGGTTTTTTCGGGATTGCTGAGTTTTGATTCGGCTGGAATCCCGGTGGGCGACCTGGCCGAGGGCTGGGTGATTTCCGACGAGGGCGTAACCTACACGATCCGGATCCGCAAAGACGCGCTTTGGCACGACGGCCATCCGGTGACCGCGCAGGACGTCGTGTACACCTTCGGATTGATCCAGGACCCGGACTACCCTGGCCCGGACGACCTCGCTGCGCTTTGGCGGTCGGTGAAGGTCGAGGCGCTCTCGGCGCTGGAGGTCCGCTTCACGCTCTCCGAACCCTACGCGCCGTTTTTGGATTACCTCACCACCGGCCTGCTGCCGTCGCACCTGCTGAACGGGGTGGGGGTTAAGGAGTTGGACACGCTTTCGTTCAACCTCAAACCGGTGGGATCCGGCCCGTACGCGGTGGAAACGCTGATCGTCGACGGGGACGCGATCCTCGGCGTCACCCTTAGGCCGTTCGAACAATATTACCGGGGCAAACCGGCGCTCGAGAAAATCGACCTGCGCTACTACCCCGCCCGCAACGCCGCCTTCGCCGCCCTGGAAGCCGGCGAGGTAATGGGCTTGGGCGGGTTGACGGTCGACGAATTGAACGCCGCCTTGGAGGAGCCGGAGTGGAAGGTCTATTCCGCCCGCCTACCGCAATCGGCGGTGGTCTTCCTCAACCTGAAGAACGAAGACGTGGAGTTTTTCGCGCAGCGCGACGTGCGCAAGGCGCTCCTGCTGGCCGTCGACCGGCAGCGGATCATCGATGGCGTGCTGGCCGGCCAGGCGGTGCCGGCCGCCGGACCGATCCTCTCCGGAATCTGGGCCGAGGATCCCGACCTCAAGCCGCTGGAGTACAACCCGCAGGAGGCGGCTCGGCTTTTGGACGGGGCGGGTTGGGTTTTCCCCGCCGGTGCCACGCCCGGATCGGAAGCCTACGTCCGCGCGAAGGACGACGCCTTGCTCGCCTTCACCCTGCTCTACGCCGAGAACCCGATGCACAAAGCGATTGCGGAAGAGATCGTCGAGCAATGGGCGAAGGTCGGAGTCCGCGCGGTGCCGCAGGCGGCCAACATGCGCTCCCTGCTGGAGGACCATCTCACCCCGCGCAACTATCAAGCTGCGCTCGTGGATTTAAACTTGGCTCCGTACCCGGATCCGGATCCGTATCCGTTCTGGCATCAGACCCAATCTCCGGACGGACAGAATTATTCCCAACTGGACGACCGCGCGATCAGCGAGCTGCTGGAATCTGCCAGGACCGAGATGGACCGCGAGGAGCGGGCCCGTCTCTACCTGACGTTTCAATACCGGTTCGCCTACCAGCTCCCGGCGCTGTTCCTCTGGCATCCGGTCTACAGCTACGCCGTGGATTCCCGCGTGGCCGGCGTCGCCGTCGGCCCGCTCTTCGATCCGAGCGACCGCTTGGCGTCGATCTGCGGCTGGTACGTGGAAAAATAATTTTTCCTTGCCGGCGGGTCGCCGCTGGCCATCCCATCCTCCCTCCCCGGGGAATAATAATTTAAAACCAGGTTCCGACGTATGCCCCTCCCGCCTTCCCGTATCACGGGAAGGCGGGAGGGGTGAAGTTGGTTTTTTCCATATGGCAACTCGTGCCTGGGGGAGGGTGGATGGGTTGGAAATCGGGATAAGAAAACCCCGGAATGCAAAATCTTGAAGATGGGGAGGGTCACAGACCGGCACATCGGGCTGCCGCGTTCTCTACGACCCCGGCAAGCTCACCGGGCGGTCCGGGGTTGGCTCGACCGGTTTTTTCCCTATCCTGCCGTTCAAGGCCAAAGAAACGGGAGTGTTTATTTGGGAAAAAGGAAAATCCTTCGCGGCCTTTGCGGCCTTGCGTTGGAAAGCTCTATAGCAGCGGAACCTTGTCCTCGGTCACTTCCAGGGGGTCCAATCCCATGCGTTCGTCAAGGTTTTCCGGCCGCAGGTACGGGTCTTCAAGCAACCGGCGGATGTGCCGGAACTTCATAAAGCGCCAGCCCTTGGACACGGCCCGGCGCAGGAGCACGTTCCGCCGGAGTTTGTGACCGACCAGCGTAGCCCGTCCGCCGGGCAGGACGATCCAGGACAGGCGCGGCTCGAAAACCGGCTGCAACAGGTAACGGCCGACGGCGCCGGAATGGATGAACAGGAAGCAGTATGCCTTGCGGCCCGAGGCGTCGATCCAGTACATTTCCGGATTCCCCTCCGGAGCAAATCCCATCTTTATGCCCAACCCGCTTAACGCCGCGCGCATCAATTCCATTTCCTTGGTGCGCGAAGCCGGATGGTCCTCCGGACGGAGGACCCAGGCGCCGCCGTCCTCCGTTGGTGCGCCGTAAGATTCCAGGCAAACTTGCAGCAGACGCTGTTCGGGCGTCAGCAGTCCGGGAAAAAAAGAGCAAAGGCGGCGGTCCAATTCCTCGGCGGGAAGCGGACCGTCCTCCAGCAGCATCCTGGCCGTTTCCATCTCCACTTCGTCCGCCAGCGGATTGGTGATCGATTCGTCCCCCGGCAGCCACCAGGTGGTGCCGAATTCGTTCTCCTCTTTCTTCTCGGTGGATTTCAACTCCTTGTCGGTGCGGACCGCCTCGGCCAACACAGTCACACAGCGGGCGAAGCCGCTTTCGTCGGCTTGCGGGGGTTCGGGCGGAAGCATGCGGCGGAACACCTCCTCGCTCCAGTACGCCGCATGCATCAGATCCCAAGGCACGGGCTCGGCGCGGGAGGAGATCAATTGGCGGACCGCCAGCCGGGCGATATCCTCCGCGCCCTCCAAATTCAGCGGACCATAAGACAGGGGAGTGTGTTCCGGGCCGGGGGTCGACCACAGCAACTGGGCCGCGCCGGTGTCGGTCCGGATCGCGCGGCCTTTCAAGACAAATCCTGCCTGATACAAAGCCCACAGCGCCGAGGTAAGAAACCCCGGTTCGCATTCGCCCAGGAACGTCGCGGCGGGCAGGTCCGCCGGCAGACTGGCGGCCAGCGCCGCAGCCGAAGCGCCGAGCGCGCGGGCATGCCAGTTCCAATCGAACCAGCGGCGCTGCAGCGAGCCGGCCAGGGGCGCGGCGGCCGCCCGGCCCCAGAGCCATTCCGCCCACACCGCAGAAAGGGTCCAGGCCGCCTGGTTCGGCCGCGGCAGGAAGGTGATCAGGCCGTCCGGACGCAAGGCGGCCGCGTGGGGGGCCAGTTCGCGCGCGGTGCCGGCGAAGGTCATAATCGACCCTGCTTCCGGCGAATCGCCCTCGCGCCATTTGCGGAAGGGGACCGGCCGCGCGGGTGCGCTCCAGACTTCGGCCGCCTCCTCCAACGCCCGCCAAATGTTCACCTCGAGGAACTCGGCCGGAGGCTGCAGCGAACGCGGCCGGGTGCGAGTCGAGTGTCCGTGCCCGCGGAGGATGTGGGCCCTGTCCAGCACCGTGAGCAGCAGCGCATCCACGCACCGCTTTTCCTCCGCCGTGAATTCCATCGATTCAAGACGCCGGAGGATCAGCACCAGCGCGTACAACGAGCGCGAGGGGTAGGCGTCCAAGGCGTCGGCCGCCCCCGCCCGCGAAGGATCGTCGAGCGGCGCCAAGCGCTCGAGCGCGAAATGGTAGAGCAGCCGGCGCGAAGCCTCGGAGGGCATCGCCTTCTCGTCGGCCGGGCCGGCTGGCTCCTCCACCCGATGGCCGCAATCCGGACAGGCGCAAATCCGGCGGCTCAGGCGGGGTTTGGGCTTCCGCTTCTTGGAATCCTGGAACAGGCCGCGGGCGGGCGGGTGGGTGACGGTGGCGTGCGACTTCGGCTCGGGTTCGTATTCCCACACGTATCCGGCGGCTTCCGACTCTTTTCCGCAGAAGGCGCATTTCCCGCGATACAGGCTGCGCAGGTGCGCTTCCAGGGTTTGGGGGGCGGAAGGGGCAGGATCGGGAGCCGCGCTGGACGGGGAATTCGCGATCCGGGCGAGTACGTTTTGGATCAGCCGGGTGGGAGGCGGATCGGCCTGCAGTCCGAGGATCGCACGCAAGACCGGATTGGGGGAAGCGAGGAGGACCGCCGCTCCGCTGCGCGCCAATTCCAGCGCCAGGGCGGGGGATTGTCCGAACGGGTCGACGATCCGCGGACTGCGTTTTCCGAGGCGTCGCAGGAATTCCGCCCCCAGCCCCTCGCGGTACGGAGGCAGGAACACCGCGAGCGGTTCCGGGGGCGAGAGACGGCGGCCGGGGAAGAAGGGCATGTCCATCGGGTCATCCGCACCGTCCGTCGGCGGCCAGCTGCTGCAAATGCTCGAAGCTGGTAACCTGGGCGACGTATCGCAGGAACGCTCCGGCCGAAGGGCACTGTTCGTAAAGCGCCACCACCGCCGGGCCGACAGGATCCTCGCCGCGCTCCCCGGGGGAATCGGCGTAGGATCCGTAGAAAGCGAAGAAAGCCTGGTTCAACCGGCGGATGACGTACCCGTTTTCCACGATGAAACGCCGGCGCGCTTCCATGTAGGCTTCGGCCTCGGCGATCTTGCCTTCCGCCAGCAGGCGGTCGGTTTCCACGCGGGTAACGTACATCTCGTGCTGATAGTCGAATTCCTGCTGCCGGGGAGCCGGGAATCCGTGCAACAACATTTTGGCGCCGGAGCCGTTCGGGATTCCGCCCGCCCATTCGGGGTAATGGCGCCGGACCACCTGCGCGCCGATCGCTTTTCCGAACAGCGTGGCGACCGTTTCGTTGATGGTGCGCATTTCCGCCGAAGAATCGTAAGCGATCCCCAGCGGATGGAGGTAGAGGTAATGATGGGTCCACTCGTGCGTCACCGCTTCCAACACCCACTGGGTGTAAGTGGTCTCCATGATCATCGTCGGGAAGGTTCCCAACCCGCCGAAGGGGACGACCAGCGCGGAAACGCCGAGTCGGCGCTCGGCTTCCGCTTCGAGGGCGATCTGCCGCTCGAGGGTCAGGCCGGCCGCCAGCTGGACGTTGGCGTCCTGGCGGATCACGTGACGAGGCGAGATGATCAAGCCCATCGGCAGCTGGGTGAAGCGGAACAGCACGGGCGGCAGCATCTCCCCGCCGTAGGCGAATCCCTCCGCGCGCAGTTCGGACGAGACCTGCTCTTGCAGGATCGCCTCCACCAGGTTCTGGCGCCGGGCTTGAAGGCTGCGCTTTTCCTCCAGGCGGCCGCGCAGGTCCGTAGAAGCCCGCATCGGATCGGGGATCGACGGATCGGAAAAGATCCGGGTCAGTTCGGCGTTGTCGGCGAAAATGCCGTCCAGCAGGGCGTTGTACTCGAGGACGATGTCGTGCCAGGCGTCGGCGGAAAGGTATCGCTCGTCGCCCAGCGTGAACTGGAGGAGCTTCTCCCACACCGCGTTCGCCGTCCAGGAGACGAATTCGAACTCGTACGGGGCGGTGATCACGCGCACCTTGTCGATCAAGGAGCGCGGGGCGAAGGAATCCGAGGTCAGGGCGATGGTCAGGGCGAGCATCGCCGGCAGGTAGGTGACGGCGTACATCGCCCGGCGCAGGAGGCTGCGGATCAGGCTGCGAAGCATGGGCGGATCATAGCGGCGCTCCCGCGGAGTGTCAACCGCGCGGGAGCGCCGGATAAGTCGAGGGTCAGGGGGAAGCGGGCCGCGGAGGAGGCCGAGTCCCGCCCGGTTTCAGCGGGTCGGAGGCATGTAGTGCACCAGCCGGTCGTGCCGGGAATCACTCACCCACAGCCCGCCGAGCGGGTCGACCGCGATCCCGGTCGGCGAATTCAGCGACAGGCCGTCGTCGCCGCACGTCCCCCAGACGTTCAAGATCACCCCGCGCTCGGTGAACTCCAGGATCCGGCAGGTGGAGGGATCCGTGAGGTAAACGTGGCGGTTGGCGTCCAGCGCCAGGAAGGGTTTGATCTCGGCGGTCGTGCCGAACCAGGCGTTGACGTCCCACATTCCGGCCGAGGTATAGGAGCCGTCCGCCTCGGGGGCGAAGATCTGAACCCGGCGGTTCCATGTATCGGCGACAAACACCCGCCCCTGGTCGTCCACCGCGAGGCCGACCGGCTCGTCCAGCTGGCCTTCGCCGGCTCCCGGGGTCCCGAACTCGGTAAGGTATTCGCCGTCGGCGGTGAAGACCGCGACCCGCTTGTTGCCGGTGTCGGCCACGAACACGCGCCCCTCGGCGTCGACGGCGATCGTCCGCGGACCGTAGAAGGTGATTTCCGCCTCGGTGTCGGAGATCGGCGCGCCCCACATGGCGAGGAACTCGCCTTCGGCCGTGAATTTCTGGACCCGGTGGTTCCAGGTGTCGGCGACGTAGACCGAACCGTCCGGACCCAGGCCGATTCCCCAGGGCTCGTTGAAGGTCCCGCCGGGGGCTTGGCCCAGATCAATGCTGCCGAAGGACCCCCACTGGCGGAGGAGGGTTCCTTCCGAATCCAGGTGTTGGATCCGGTGGTTCATCGAATCCGCCACGTACAGACTGCCGTCGGGCGCGAGGGCGATTCCGCGCGGGGCGAAGAACTCACCGGGCCCCGCTCCGGTGTACCCGACGGTGAAATCGGGCACGAGGTCGATCCACGAGAGTTCGTAGGGATCGAAGGTCAGGGCGCCGCCGGCGGCGCTTTCCGGAGCTCCGCCCAGGTGATCCAACAGGTCTTTGCGGAAGTAGATGTAAAGCCGCTCCGCCAGCGACCAATCCTGATAGGAATATCCGCCCTTTCCCGTATACATCCCCCATCCGGAGAAATCGCGGTTGAACCAGATCTGCAGGGCGGCCAGGCGGGCTTGCGGATCCACGAAGATCGGCGAGATGTGGCCCCAGGCCAGCCGCAGGTAGGCCGGGATCGACATCGGCGGCGGGTTCTCCACCCCGTTGGCCCGGGCTTCGCTCAGGTATTCGCTTTCGATATACGGCGGATCCCATTTCAACCCCCAGTAGTCCTGGTTATGCCACCACATCCGCATCTGCTCGAAGCGGACGTAATCATCGCCCAGGATGGGGACGACTTTGAGGTTGTTCTGCTCGCCGACGACGACGATCCCCGCTTGGCGGATGTCCATGCCCGGGGATTCGCCGAAGTCGATCCGCTTCGGATAGTGCCGCAGGTACCACCAGTAGGGATAGCGGACGTAGTTGTCGTAGGCCACCACCAGGTCGGTGCCGCCGGTGGTGAGGCGGGAGATGCGCTCGATCTCCTCCAAGGCGATCTTGGGCCCCGGCGCCCCGTGGGCGTAGGCCATGTATTCGTTGGGGTAGTCGTAGTTGATGTAGGTCGCGAAGTAGGCCGTGCGCGCGGTGAGCAATCCGAGGACGGCGAAAGCAGCCAGCAGGAAGTGGCGCGCCGGAACGGCGGCCGAGGCGGGGATTTCGAACGACCACTTCCGGAATCGCAGCGTCGCGCCCACCGGTTTCGTCTCCAGGATCCAACCCAGCGCCCAGGCGGCGGCGAGGATCATCGGCGCGGCGATCAGCATCGTCTGCTGGGGCATTTTTTCGCCCGCGTAGGAGAAGATCGCCAGGCTGAACAGGCCGAAGTAGAGGAAGAGCGGGATGGCCGGAACCGGCCGGACCTCGCCGGCGGAATCCGCGGCGGGCTGGAACGGTTTTCCGGCGTCCGCCTGCCACAGCCGCCGGCGAAGCATGATCAGAAAGGCCGTGACCGCGCCGATCGCCGGCAGGTATTCGTAGATCGGGATTTGAATCAGCAGATAATAGAACCACGGCTGGCTGGCGCGCTCCTCCCCGTGCTGGACGATCCAATACCCCAGATAACGGATCAGGCCGTCGAGCAAACCGCCGGGATTGGTCAGGACGGTGGTGAAGAAGAAGGCGAATATGCCAAAGAACACCAGCGCCAGAATCCACCATTCTTTGCGCTTCCACCACAGCCCGATCCCGACCGCGGCGGCCGTCGGAACGAGAATATAGGGCAGGGCCCCACCCAGCATGGCGAGGTACGGCTGCGCCGGATCGAACAGGGCGGATAGGTTTGAGGCCCATGCGAAATTCATGTCGATCGGATCCATCGGAAATTGGAAGAGCCTGCCGATCGAGATCATCCACACCGCGGAGGTCAAGGGGAGGACCAGGGTTCCGAGCAGGACGATCAGGTCGAAGGACCGTTCCTGGCGGACCTGCGCCTCGGCATCCTGCATCAGGAGGACCACCCCGACCACCGCCGCGGCCAATCCGAAGATTCCGGCGATCACCGCCGGAACGAAGACTGCGGGATCGGGATTCTGCGCATAGGATGCGTCGGCGGCCCGCCACATATAGGCGGTGCCGGCGAAGAGAAAGGCGGAAAGCCCCAGGGCTGCGAAGAAGCGGATCTTGGCCAGACGGTTGACGTCGGACCGGCGCGCCAGCCGGATCAGGAACAACCCGATCAGGAAGACCACCTGCCCGCCGGCGTAGATGTATCCGGTGGCTTTTTCGGTGAAATGCAGCGCGTTGACGGCGGTGAAGAGAACCAGCGTGCCCCATTCGCCGCGTTCCAGGTAGCGCAGGATGGCGTAGATCGTCAACAGCACCCAGACGACGATGAAGGCCTCGTTGCGCTGGTAGCGCCCGTAATACAGCATGTAGGGCGAGATCAGGAACAACGCTCCGGCGATCAGGGCGCCGCGCCGGCCGAGGTAAGGCCGGAACAGGAACAGCGCAATCGCGACGGTGGCGATGCTGAACAGCGCGGCCGGAAGGCGGGCGGTGAAATCGTTGTCGCCCAAGGCCACGAACGAAAGCGCGATCAGGTGCATCTGCAGCGGGCCGTGCGTCATCGGATCGAATCGGAATTGCATTCCTTGGGAGAAATCGTACGAGGGGACGAAATGGTTGACTTCGTCGTGGCTGGCCACCCGGTCTTCCAATCCGTACAGCCGGGTCGCCACGGCCAGGATCACCAGCACGAGCGCCAGAAAATTCTCCACCGTCAACGGAAACAGGCCGAACACGCTCTGATCCAGGTTCCGCCAAGAGGGGGTGGAGGCCGCGTTGTCCGCTGCCGCAGGTTCTGCCATCTTCGTAACCTCCAACGATCGAATGGAATAATCTTGACCAATTGTATCCTGAAAATCAAACCGTGGAGGCAAAGGCGGCCGCGCTAAATATCCATTAATCCGTTCCCGCGCCATCGCGGGTTTTTCCGAGCAGAGGACAAAGGACGCGAAGAGGTTTTTCCGCCTCAAGGGGGTGAGAATCGTTGTGGAAAGATTTCAGAAAGCCAAGCGCGGATCGTCGCCCGATCCGCGCTTGTAAGCGTTGGTTCCGCCGGAGAAAGGAGCAGGAGAAAAACCCAAATCCGCTCTTAACCGTTTTTCTTACGGAACTCCTTCATGAAGCCGGCCAGGGCTTCAACGGCGGCCATCGGCTGGGCGTTGTAGAGCGAAACGCGCAGTCCGCCCACCGAGCGGTGCCCCTTGAGTTCGAGCAGCCCCTCCGCCGCCGCGTCCTTGACGAACTTCTTCTCCAGGTCCTCGCTGGGCAGGCGGAAGGTGATGTTCATCCGCGAGCGGCTGTCCTTTTCCGCGTGGCCATTGAAGAAGCCGGGTTCGGCATCGAGCACCGAGTAGATGAGGTCGGATTTGGCCTGGTTCTGTTTGGCGATCTGCGCCAGGCCGCCGAGCTCGAGCAGCCACTCGGCCACCAATCCGACGATGTAGATCGCGAAGCAGGGCGGGGTGTTGTAGAGCGATTGCTTATCCGCCATCAATTTGTAGTCCAGGATCGAGACCAGATCCGGCGGGACGCGCTCCAGGAGATCCTCACGCAGGATCACCACCGTCACGCCCGCGGGCCCGGCGTTCTTCTGAGCGCCGGCGTAGAGCAGGCCGTACTTGGAAATATCCAGCGGCCGGCTGACGAAGTCGGAGGAGGCGTCGCATACCAACGGCACCCCGTCCGGCGGCACGGGTTCGGTCCGCCACTCCACGCCTTGGATGGTTTCGTTCGAGGTGAAGTAGAGGTATGCCGCCTTCGGATCCAGCTGGAGTTCGTTTTGGGCCGGGATGCGGTTGAAGTTGGTCGCCTCGGTGGTGGCGGCCAGCTTGACCGGCCCGCTCTTCTTGGCTTCCTTGATCGCGGCTTTGGACCAGTTGCCGGTGAGGACGGCGTCGATGGACGCGTCCTTGGCGCGCAGGTTGAGCGGGATCATTCCGAATTGCAGGTTGGCACCGCCCTGCAGGAACAGGATTTTGTAGTTGGCGGGGATATCGTAAAGAGTGCGCAGATCCGCTTCCGCCCGCTGGATGATCCCCTCGAATGCGGCCGAGCGGTGGCTCATCTCCAGGACGGACATGCCGCTGCCGTTAAAGTTTAACAGATCCGCCTGCGCTTTTTCCAGCACGGGCAGGGGCAGGACGGCCGGCCCGGCGGCGAAGTTGCACACGCGTTTGGTTTTGGGTTCGGTGTATACGGTCATTGGTTTTCTCCTTTTCTCGGTGCTCCGGCGCGGAATTTTGAAAAAAAAGAGACTCCTCCGTCCGAAGGGACGAGAGGAGTCTCCCGTGGTGCCACCCTACTTGGTGTGCCTCCCGGCGGCCGGATTCCATGCCGGTCGGCCACGCTCTTTGGGGCGCGTTGCCGCGCCTTCTGCTGAGGTAACGGTTGCAGGTCCGTTCCAGGCTACCGGGGCGGAAGCCTTTTGGCCTGGAAAACTCAGAGGTGCTTGCCGCTCCGGCAACGGGATCGGACTTCCACCAGGACGGATGCCCTGTCCGATTCGCTGGGCCCTGCCAGTGAACGGTTTTTCCTCGTCTGCGTTTTTGGATGTATGAGATTGTGATGTTTATAACATAGTTCGGGGAGGGAGTCAATCCCTTCACAGCCCGACTCGGGCTTAAGCCCGAGTCGGGCTGTGCGGCCCAGCCAATTCTTTATTTTAGATAATCCCGTAATCCGCTTTGCATGCCGGCGGGGGTGACCGGTCCGGCACGGAGGGCGGGCTTGCTCCATTCGGGCACTGCTTCCGGCAGCCGGAAGTCCGTGTCGGGCCCGCTTTGTAGATTTCCTTTGGGTCTCGCTTCGCGGCGGGTTTTCGTGAGCGGCGAGGCGGTTGGGTCCGGACCGGTGGCATGGCAGGCCAAGTCGAGAAGGATCTCTCCACGCGCCATCTCCCGGCGGGGGCGGGCGTCATTCCCCAGTGTGGCGCGGCCCCTCCTTGCGCCAGACATAGGTGGGATGTTTGGTCTGATCGTCGGTGGAGCGGATCTCCATCATCTCCCCAGTGGCGAAGAAGAGGGTCCGTTCGCAGATGTTCGAGACCCGGTCGGCGAAGCGCTCCAGATTATGGGCGACCCACAGCAGGTGAGTGGCGTGGTCGATCGAATCGGGATCGGCGATCATCTGCTTCAACAACTCGCGGTAGACCAGGTTGTAGAGTTTATCGACCTCATCGTCGCCGGCCGGAATCGCCTTGGAAGCCCTGGCGTCGCCGGCGATGAATGCCTCCAGCGACCGGCGCAGCATTTTTGTCGCCTGGGAAGCCATCCCATCGAAATGATCCAACAGGTCGGGCGGCAGCGGCTCCGGGCCGAGCAGGGTGATGATGTGGGCGATGCCCTTGACGTAGTCCCCCATCCGTTCCAGTTCGGTGATCACCTCGAGGATCGCCGCCAGGATCCGCAGATCGCGGGCCATCGGCTGTTGGGTGGCGATCAACGTCAAGCAGTCTTCTTCGATCGCGAAGCGTTTGCGGTTGATCACCTCGTCGTGGGCTTCCAACCGCCGCGCCGTGGCCAGATCCCGCCGGCGCAGGGCGGCGACGACCTCGAGCAGCGATTGGTCGACGGAGGACCCCAGTTCGAGGATCTCATCCTGCAGGCGCTGCAGCTGTTGTTCGAATAAATTCCTGGTCATCGGGATCTCTCCTATTCCGAACCGCGACCGAGCCGGGGGCGCGGCAGGAGCTGATTATAAGGCAAGCGGGGATTATCGGCACCCGCCGGGGATTGCACCCGAACAGCAGGACGCCGGACAGGTTAAGCGGCGCCCCGGCTGGCCGGAGGAAGAAGGGAATGGGTGCGGCGCGGACGGCTATTCCAGCTTCCGGTCGCCATGCCTCTCCAGCAGATACGGCAATTCCGCTAGCATTTCGTCCCGCAGCTTCCGGAAGGCGTCAATTCTTTCTTCTTCCGGCCCCTGCACCAAACTCGGATCGGCGTAATCGTGATGGGCGCGCCCCCCGGAGCCGAGCCAAACCGGGCATTCCTGCCTGGCGGAGTCGCATAAGGTGATCACCAGGTCGAAGGCGGTCCCCTGGACGGCCTCCGGACCCTTGGGGCTTCCTTTAAAAGAGATTCCGGATTCGGCGAGCACCCGTGCGACAAAAGGGTGCACGGCCGCCGCCGGGCGGATTCCGGCGCTGTGCGCTTCCCAACGGGAAAGAAGGCGGTCGTTGACGATCGCTTCCGCCATTTGCGAGCGGCAGGAATTGCCCGTGCACAGAAAGAGCACTTTCTTTTTCTTCAAATCGGGATCCTCCTTTGGTTAATCGCCGCCCGACGAGGAGAATTCCACCATTTCCCCGCAAATGGTGAAGATGGTGCGTTCACAGATGTTGGTCACGCGGTCCGCGAACCGCTCCAGGTTGTGGGCCACCCACAGCAGGCGGGTGGCCGGATCGATCGAATCCGGGTGGGAATTGATCCACTCGGTGAGCATTTGGAAAATCCGGGCGTAGGAGCGGTCCACCTCGTCGTCTTCCTGCGGAATGGCGCGCGCCGCCCGTTCGTCGCCGGCCGCGAAGGCGTCGAGCGCACAGCGCAGCATGGCGCCGGCGTTGATCGCCATCGTCTCCAGCTCCTCGAACAGGTCGGGGGGCGGCGGAAACGGCCGGAGCAGGACCGTGATATGGGCGATGCCTTTAACGTAATCCCCCATCCGTTCGAGTTCGGTGATCACCTCCAGCACCGCGGCCAGGAGGCGCAGGTCGTGCGCCATCGGCTGCTGGGTGGCGATCAGCGCCAGGCACTCACGCTCGATCTCGAAGCGCCGGGTGTTGATCAGCCGGTCACGCCGCTCAAGTTCCTTCGCCGCGGCCGTGTCGGAGCGGCTGAGCGCCCGCACGGAATCCACGGCCGCCTGGCCGACGATGCTTCCCAAACTCAGCACTTCATCCTGCAATTGCTGCAACCGCTCGTTCAGGATTGCGCGCGTCATCGGCTTCTCCGCGGCGCGGCCGGATTATCCGAACCGCCCGGTAACATAATCCTCGGTTTCCTTCTTCTCCGGTTTGGTGAAGATCTTATTGGTCGGGCCGAATTCGATCAGGCGTCCGGCGCGCTCGGCGTCGATCATCAGAAAGGCGGTGTAATCCGCCACCCGCGCGGCCTGCTGCATGTTGTGGGTGACGATCACGATCGTGTATTCGGATTTCAATTGCTGCATCAGGTCTTCGATCTTGAGGGTGGCGATCGGATCCAGGGCCGAGGCGGGTTCGTCCATCAGGATCACCGAGGGCTCCACCGCCAGCGCCCGGGCGATGCACAGGCGCTGCTGCTGCCCGCCGGAAAGCGCCATTCCCGATTGGTGCAGCTTGTCCTTAACCTCGTCCCACAGCGCGGCCTGCTGCAGGCTGCGCTCGACGATTCCGTCCAGGTCGACCCGCCGCCGAACGCCGTACAGCCGGGGGCCGTAGGCGACGTTATCGTAGATGCTCTTGGGGAAGGGGTTGGGCCTCTGGAACACCATCCCGATCCGCTGGCGGATCGGCACCACGTCGACTCCTTGGGCCAGGATGTTCTCGCCGTCGAGCCGGATCTCGCCCTCGGCCCGGGCTCCCAGCGTCAAATCCGTCATGCGGTTGATGGCTCGCAAGAGGGTGGATTTGCCGCAGCCCGAAGGGCCGATGATCGCCGTCACCTTGTTGGCGGGGATGGACATCGTCACTTCGGCGATGGCGCGGAATTTGCCGTAGAAGACCGAAAGGCTTCGGATGTCGATCTTGACGGAGTGCGGCCTCCCGTCGGCTTCCAGTCCCTCTTTCGCCGGAACGGTGACGGCGCGGACCATCGGGAGGGGGTTGGTGATGCTGTTGGCGAAAGTCATCCTGGTCATCCTTTCATCCGCCGTGCGCGGACAACGATCCATAATCTGGCGGCGATGTTGATCGCCAAGACAAATCCCATCAACACCAAAGCGGCGGCCCAGGCCTGCTGGATCCTTTCCGGATACGGTTGCTGGGCGTATTTCCACAACGTCAGCGGCAAGGAATCCACCGGCTGTTCGATGATCCGGATGAAAACCTCGAAGGGATTCAACCCGGTCTCGACGCCGGAACGGACGAGCGAGGCGAAATCGAACCACTCGTTGCCGAGGGCGGTGAACAGCAGCGGCGCCGTTTCGCCGGAGGCCCGCGCCAGCCCGAGCAGGAAGCCGGTGATCAGCCCGTTGCCCGCCGCGGGGAGGACGACTTGCAGGGAGGTTTTCCACTCCGGGGCGCCCAGCGCCAGCGACGCCTCGCGCAATGTGGGCGGAACGAGCTTCAACATCTCCTCGGTGGTGCGGATGATCGTCGGCAGCATCAGGATCGCCAGCGCGATCCCGCCGGCCAGGCCCGAAAAGTGGCCTTGGGCGACGACCACCAGCGCGTAGAGGAACAAACCGATAACGATCGATGGCACGCCGGCAAGCACGTCGGTGGAGAACCGGACGACGATCCCCAGGGGCGTGTTCGGGTAATAGGCCGCGTAAAAGGCCGCCAACACGCCCGGAGGGATGGCGAATATCCCGGATAGGATCACCAACAGAATGGTCCCTTGAATTGCGTTCCATACCCCGCCGCCCTCCACCCCGGGAGGCGTGGGTAGCTGGGTGAAGAACGCCAGGTTGATGTGCCGGCCGCCCTGATAGACCACGTAGCCGATGATCCAAAACAGCGGCACAAGTGCCAGCATGGTGGTCAGGCCGGTAAACACCAGCATTGCGGCGTTTACGATCCGTCGGCCTGCGTAGCCGCGCCGGGCGCGGATGAAATGGGTCGAGCCGGAAGAGGCGTTCATCCGCGTCCCTCCTGCGGAGTCTTGCGGGCGACTTGCCAGACCATGAATCGGGCTGCCATATTCACCAGCAAGGTGACGAAGAACAACAAAAAGCCGATTTCGATCAGCGCCTGGCTGTGCAGGGGGCTGACCGCTTCGGCAAACTCGTTGGCGATGATGCTCGACATCGTGTACCCGGGCTTCAGCAGGGAGACGGCGCTGCTGATGCTGTTGCCGATCACCATCGTCACCGCCATCGTCTCGCCGAGCGCCCGCCCGAGGCCGAGGATCACCGCGCCGAGGATCCCGGAAAGGCCGTAGGGGACCAGGATTTGCGAGATTGTCTCCCATTCCGTAGCGCCGAGGGCGAAGGCGGCCTCGCGTTGGGAACGGGGGATGGCCAAAAACACGTCGCGGGTCACGGCGGAGATGGTCGGGACTATCATGATGGTGAGAATCAACGAAGCCGCGAGCCGGCTGGCCCCGCTGGCCGGAATCGGGCCTGCGAACAACGCGCCAAGCAGCGGCAGGCCTCCGAGGTACGCGCCCAGAAAGCTTCCCAGCGGTTCCACAACCTCGGGCAGGAAGACGAAGATGCCCCACAACCCGAACACCACGCTGGGGATGGATGCCAGGAGTTCGAGCATCCACCCGAGCGGCAGGCGCAGCCAGCCTGGACACAATTCGGCCAGGAAGATGCCGATTCCGATCGAGATCGGCACCGCCATGAGCAGCGCCACCGCGGAGGTGATCAGGGTTCCGTAGATGAAGGGCCAGGCTTCGAAGTGTTCGAGTACGGGATTCCAGGAGGCATCCGCCGTGGGCAGGAGAAACGACCAGCCGAAAACAGTCCGGGCATCGGCCGAATCCTGCCACAGCATCCAGCCGATACCCAGCAATAGGAGGGCTACCCCAAGCCCCATGCCGACCGTCAGCAACTGCCAGATGCGGTCCCCGTGGTGCAGGATGCTGCCCGCCCGTTTGCGGAAGTTCTCAAGGAAGGTGCGTACGGCCGTTTGCGATTTCTGCATTTCGCCTTCTTTTTACAAAGGTTCTGGAGAGCCCGAGTTCCGGGCTCTCCAGAGGCGTTCGTTGCGTGAGGAGCGCGACCCATGCGGACTAGAGAACCGGATTGCTGTTGCAGGTCACCTCTCCGAGCTTGGCCAGGACGATGTCGCGCACGTCCGTCGGCAGGACCGAGTACCCGAGGTCCGAAGCCTGTTGGGCCGCACCAGGATCGGTCAGCGCCCAGGTCAGGAACCCGAGCAGTTTCTCGGCTTTGACACAATCGGTCATGCTCTGGGTGTGCAGAATGATGTAGGTGTATCCGGCGATCGGCCAGGAGGCCGCTCCCGGCGCGTCGACGATCGTGGCGGTGAGTTTGTCGGAAAAAGCGCCCGCGAAGTCGCTCATCGCATTGCCGAGGGTTTCGGCATTCGCCACGACGACGTTTCCGGATTTGTTGACGAGCGAAGCGAAGGACATGCCGTTCGAGACGGCGTAGGACAGTTCCACGTAGCCGATCGAGTTCGGGGTGTTGATCACCGCGGCGGCGACGCCCTGGTTGCCCTTGCCGCCCATTCCGTTGCCGTCCTTATCCACCGGCCATTCGATCGCGCTCGCGCCGCCGGCGGTCCATTCGGAGCTGAAGGCGGTCAGCGCCTTGGTGAAGATCTCGGTGGTTCCGGAGCCGTCGGAGCGGTGCACGGCGGTGATTGCCGCAGCCGGCAGGTAGTCCGCCAGGCCCGCATTGGTGGCGAGAATCTTAGGATCGTTCCACATGGTGACTTTGGCGTTGTAGATGTCGACCAGGGTTTGGCGGTCGAGGACCAGGACCGGAAGCTTGGTCCCGGATTCCACTTCCTTGGCCCACTTGATGTTGTAGACGGTAACGACCGCGCCGGCCAGCATCGGATACATCTGCAGGTCCTTGCCCGACGCATACTCCTCGTCCTTGAGCAGCGAGTCGGAGCCGGCGAAGTCAACGGTCCCCTCGATGATGGCCTTCTTACCGCCGCCGGAGCCGATCCCCTGGTAGTTGATCACCACCGAAGGATCGACGTATTTGTAGGCGAAGGTCCAGGCGGAATACACCGGGAGCGGGAAAGTGGCGCCGGCGCCGTTGATCTGGACCGAGCCAGCCGGCAGGGGCGCGGCCGCGTTCGGATCCGCCGTTGGTTCGACGACGACGGTCTCTTTGACCTCACGGGGCACTTCCACCGTGGCGGGATTGGCGGTTCCGCAAGCCGCAAGCATCAGCATCATGGCGGCCAGACCGGCCAAAACAAACATTTTCTTTTTCTGCATTCTTTCCTCCATGTTTTTCTTTTATCCTACTGGAAGGCAATTAACGGCCGGGCAAGGGATTGTTAACATTTTGTTAAGATTACCGATTGCTCTTGTTTGATCGTCCTAGCGCCCCGGCGCCTTTGCGTTCCTGGTTTACCAAGCGGAGAAGATAAAAACGCAAAGACGCAGAGACGCAAGGAAAATCAAATCCCCGATGCTCTTTTTGCGCCATAGCGCCTTGGCGCCTTTGCGTTCCTGGTTTATCAAGTGGAGAAGATAAAAACGCCAAGACACAGAGGCGCAAGGAAGAGCAAATCCATAAAATTCTTTTTGCATCCCAGCGCCCTGGCGCCTTTGCGTTCCTGGTTTATCAAGCGGAGAAGATAAAAACGCAAAGACGCAGAGGCGCAAGGAAGAGCAAATCCATAAAATT
>JAFGKK010000119.1 GCA_016928575.1 Anaerolineales bacterium | reverse complement strand
GGTGGCGAAGACCGCGTTGCCGAAGGCGGCTCGAATCTGCTCCTGCAGGGTCCGGTGCACGCGGGTCTTGCCGAGCATGGTGATCAGCACCCGGTAGCGCAAGGACGGGTTGGAGCGCTGGCGGATGTTGCGGATCAGGTCGAGCATTTCCCGCAGGGAATGGGCGGAAAAAAACTCGCATTGGGTAGGGATCACCAGCAGGTCGGCGGCGGTCAGCGCATTGATCGTCAACGCGCCCAGGGAAGGCGGACAATCCAAAAGCACCACGTGGTACATGTTGGCTTTGGCAAGCGCCTTGCGCAGGAGGTGCTCGTAATTCTGACGGACGTAGAGGAATCGTTCGACCATCAGCATTTCCCCGGAGGCGGGAATCAGGTCCAAACCCGGGACGTTGGTCTCGCGCGAGACGCTCATCGGGGAGGTGTTGCCGAGCAGGAGATCGGCCACCGAGCGGCGGACCTGGTTCGGTTGGATGCCCAGGGCAAGGGTCAGGTTGGCCTGGGGATCCAGGTCCACCAGCAGAACCTCGCGGCCGTTCTCCACCAGCGCGGCGCCAATGGAAAGCGCAGATGTGGTTTTGGCGACTCCGCCTTTTTCATTGGCGATGGCGATGATGGTTGTCATAGTCCGGATCCTATCTTTCGATCATCATCCTTGTGCGGCACGCGCGCGTTCTTCTCCGGCGGCGGCAATCCGCTGCCGTCACGACGAACCCGCGCCGTCCCTTCCCTTGGGTTCTTCGATTTTCGCCGGCCGGATCGGCCCGACCATGACGGTTCCGCTGGAGATTCCGAGCGCGCGGCGCAGCTCGCTGACGGCCGTCTGGAGAATGGAGGAAATATCGTTGGTGGACCGGATCCGGCTGGTGATTTCGACAACCTTCCGCTCCCGTTCCGCGCGCTGGGAAACCTGGCTGAACAGGCGGGCGTTCTGAACGGCGACCGACAATTGGCCGGAGAGCGTTTGGATGATCGCGATTTCATCCTCGCCGAAGGCGTTCGGCTTGGCGGCGTGCAAGTCCAGGACTCCGATGGTCCGCCCGGCGACGATCAGCGGGACGGCGAGTTCAGCTTGGGTCTCCGCCAGCAGGGGATTGGCTTGGAAGTGCGGATCCTGATCCGGCTGATTGGCGGCATACAGGTTCCCGATCGAAAGCGCGTGGCCGACGACCGAACCCGATTCGGCGATAAACGAAGCACGGCGTTCGACAAGCTCGGCGGCGCCCTGGCCGGAGGCGGCGTAGATTTCCGCGAATTGATCCTGCTCGTCCATCAGGTAGACCGCGGCGTGCGAAAATCCGAACCGCTCGCGGATCAGTTCGACGACGCGCCGCAGCAGCAGATCGAGGTCGAGGGTGGTGGTGGCGTCGCGGGCGATCTCGTTGGCCGTCTGCAGGTAGGCGGCGCGGCGGGTCAGCTCGGTGTAGAGGCGGGCGTTCTCCAGCGCCAGGGCGGCCTGGGTGGTGACGGCTTCGATGAAGGTCAGATCGTCCTGGGACAATTCCTTCGGACCCGTTTCGAGGGTCAGGGCGCCGATGACTTGTTCGCGCAGGATGAGCGGCGCGGTGACCTGCGTTCCGTCGGGGCTGCGGGAGATGGTGCTGGGCACCGCCGCGGACGGAGCGGGGGCCAGCGGCGTAACGATTTCCTCCCCTCCGGCTTCACCGCTTTCCACCGAGAGGGAGAAGTCGGCCGATTCTTGGTCCAGTTCCTTCCAGGCGTCGGCCATGTACCGCCGGTTCAACGCGCGGACTTCTTCGCGGTCCGCTTTCGATTGGGCGTCGAGCCGGGCCATCTCCAGGCCGTGCGCCAAAGTCTGCGAAATCCCGCGCAGGGTCAAGAGGTCGGAATCGTCGAAGGCGTCGGCCGCCTCGGACTGCACGTCCAACGCCCCCAGGCACCGGTCGCCGATCAGCAGCGGGATCACCAATTCCGAGCGGCCTGCGGATAAGGGATTGTCCCGCTCCACCGCGCGGTTCCCCTCCGAAAAGATCCGCTTCGCCTCCACCGCCTGGCGGACCAAGGAAGTGGATTCGGGCGGAACGCGGTACCCGCGACCGATCAGCCTTTGGGCTTCCGGGGAAGATCCCGCGCGCAGGACCAATTGCGGGCCGGGCTCCTCGAGCAGAAAGACGGCCGCCAGGGCGAGTTCCATCCTTTGCTGCAGAACGTCGGCGACCGATTGCAGGAGGATCAGGGGCTTGCGTTCGGCGCCCGCGGCCATTGAGGTTTCCGCCAGGGTCCTCAGTTGGATGATCCGCTGATCCAATAATTTCTTGTTTTCGGAAATGCGCCGGATCAGTTCCTGGTGCTCGTTCTGCAGGGCTTCCGCGAGCTGTTTTTCCATCTGCAGGGAGACCCGCATCTCCCGGTTGTAGATCGCGGAAATCCCGGTCAGAACGGCCAAGCCCAGCCCCAGGCCCAAGGCGTCCGGCCAGACGGTGGCCGCCGGGGCCGACCCGTCCCCCACCGAAAGGATTCCGCCCTGCTGCAGCAACCCCACCAGGATGTGGGCCAGCATGCTGAGGAAGGCGAACACGATTCCGCTTTGGGTGCTGATCAGGATCGCGGCGGTGAGGGTGGCCATCGCGTACCCGATGTAGATGGCGTGGCCCACTCCCAGGACGAGCGAGGCGGCGAGCATCACCAGAAAGATGGTCGTCACCGCGATGTAAGCCGCCAAACGGACCCATCCGCTGCGGGCGATCAGGATCGCAATCAGGTAGACCGGCAGGACGATCACCCCGGCGACCAAGCCGATCCACGAGCCGCCGCCGATGAGGGCCAAAACCAGGCTGAGGACCGCGAACAAGCCGCCCGTCAATGCCAAGCCGATGACGACCAGGTAGAAAAGACTCTCCTGCCGGGCTTGCTCCGGGTCTTTGGATACGGGAGGAAACCAGCGTGAGATCCGATCCAGCATGAGGTTGCGCTTTTATCCCTTTCGTCGCCGGGGAAGCGTCATCCCTGCGGCTCCCGGTCCTCTCCTCCGTCCCCTTCCTCGGGGGAGGACGTGTCCGCCAAGCCGAGTTTAATGCTCGCGCGGCGGGCGCCGAGCGCCCGACTCAACTCGCTGGCGGTCGTGGTCAGAATGCCTTGCATGTCCACCGAGCGGCGGATTCGGCTGGTGATTTCAAACAGCAGGTGCTCGCGTTCCGCCTGGCGGCGGGTCTGGTCGAACAGGCGGGCGCTTTCCAGGTTGGCCGCCACCTGCAATGCCAGCAGGTTGGCCAGTTGCACTTCCTCGGTCGAAAAATTCCGGTCCGACGACATCCGCGAGAGCAGCAGCCCGCCGATGGTGCGCCCAGTCCATTGCAGGGGCAGGGCCAGCGCGGTTCGGATGCCGGCCTGGGCCAGAGCCCGCGAGAGCGTTCCGGTGCTGGCGGGCGAATAGGTCACGGCCTTGTTGGTGGAAAGCGCCTCGCCGATAACGTCCTGGCCGTAATGGGCGACCAAGCCGGTGATGTGTTTGAGGTGCGGTTCGCAGGTGCACATTTCGATCCGCACCTCGTCTTTGCCCGACGGGAAGGCGATCGAAACGCAATCCGCGCCCGAAACGCTGCGGACGCGTTCCAGCGCGGAACGCATCAGGGATTCCATGTCGCCGGAAGGCGGACCGGCCATGCCGATCGCCTCCTCATAGAGGTGGCGCAGGCGCTCCCGTTCCTGGGTCACCTGCTCGAACAGCACGGTGGAGGACATGATCGCGGCCAGAGAGCTGGCCACCGTTCCGAGCAGCTGCACGTCGTCTTCCGAAAAGGCCGAGAAGTGGGGGCTTTGGATGTCGAGCACGCCCAGCAGTTCGTCGCGGTGGATCAGCGGCACGCACAGTTCGGATTGGATGTCGGAGTCGATCATCAGGTAGCGGCTGTCGGCCGCGGTGCTGGCCACCAACGAGGGCTGTTTGTTGCTGGCCACCCAACCCTGCACGCCTTGGCCGAGGGGAACCCGCATCTTTTCCACCTCGCGGGAATTGAAGCCGGAATGGGCCCGGACGACCAGCGTGTCCTTGTCCGGGTTGAGCAGGAACAGCGCGACCCGGGATCCGTTCATAGTCACGCGCAAGCCCTGGGCGGCGCTGAACAGCGCGTTGTCGAGCGACGAGCTGGAGGCGGCCGCCGTCGTCACCTGGTAGAGCGAGCGGTGGCGGGCGAGGTATTCGCGCGTCGTGGAGAACAGGCGGGCGTTCTCCACCGCGATGGCGATCTGGTCGGCGATGACTTGCAGGATGGTGATGTCGTCGGGCGTGAAGGCGTACGGCAGCGTGGACTGCACGTCGAGCGCGCCGATGACCGTTTCGCCGATGCGCAGCGGGATGCCCAGCTCCGCGCGCGTGGCGGGGAGCAGGGGGTTGGGCCGGTGCATCGGGTCGGCGGTCACGTCGTCGGCCACGCGCGGGCGGGCGTTTTCCGTAACCCACCCGACGATCGATTGGGAGCCGACCCCCAGTTTATGGCCGCGGGCTTTCATCTGGCGCCCCGCCTCCCCCGTGGATTCGCGCAGCATGGCGAACTTGCGCTCGTCGTCGAGCAGGAACACCGAGGAGTGGTAGAAGCCGAACCGCTCGCGGATCAGGTTGATCGAGTGGGACAGCAGCCGGTCCAAATCCAGGAGGCCGATGGTCTCGCGGGCGATCTCGGCCGCCGTCTGCAGTTGGACGGCTTTCCGCTCCGATTCCTGAAGCAGGGAGGAGGTGCGGATGGTCGAGGCGATCTGGGTGGCGATGGTCGAAAGCAGGCGCAGGTCGTTGTCCTTGAACCGGTTTTCATTTTCCGAATCCAGCAGGATCAGCGCGCCCACCACCTGGTTGGCGGTGATCAACGGCACGCCCAGCCAGGAACGCGGAACCGCTCCGGAAGCCGATCCGCCGCCGGACTCCTGCGCCCCTGCACCCTGCGGAACGAGGCCGCTCAGCGGCACGCCGAGGGCTGCAGCGCGTTCCTGAACGTTTTCTTCCAGGAGCAGCGGCTGGGCGTTGCGGATGACCAGCGCGTACAGGCTGTCGCCCATTGCGGAGGTTTCGAGGTTGACGGTTTCCCCGCCGAGAAAAGCGTAGGGGAAGGAAAGCAGGTCGCGGTTCGCATCGTACAGGGCGACGATGATGTCGATGTTGCCCAGCGCGTTGCGGGTCTGTTCGTGCACGGTTTCGAACAAGCCTTGCAGGTCGGTGGCCTGGGAAACGGATTGGCTGATCCGGTTCAGGGTGGCCAGCTCGGAAAGCCGGCTTTGTGTGGTCCGCAGCAATTCCAGACGGTCCATCGCCGAGATGATGGATTCGGTCACGGGAGTGAGCGGCCGGATGCTGGTCTGGGTGATCGCGTTTTCATCGCGCGAAGACAGCATCACGGCGCCCTGGAACCGTTCGCCCAGCCGCAGGGGGAGGAAGGCGGCCACGCGGCATCCGAGGGTTTCCAGGAATTGGCGGATGTTCGCAGGAATGCGAACCATTCCGGATTCGACTTTCACAATCAGGGCCGCGGCGGAAGGCATCAGGCGCGCCAGGGTGTCCGGATCCTCCTGGATCTCGGCCGACGGCGGATTGGAGCTTTCGGGATTGACCGGATCGTAAAACCCGGCGACTTTCAAGGACGATTCGCTTGCCTGCAGCAGGGTCACCACGTACGGCGTACCCCGCATGCCGTCGATGGTCGCCTTGAAGATGTCCTCCGGCGTCGTGGCGACGGCGATCAGGCGGCCGATGCGGTACAGCTGCTGCGAAACCTCGGTGCTGAGCCGCGCGGTCTCCAGGGTTTGCGCGTTCTGAATGGCGGAGCCGGTTTGATCGGCAAGCGATTGGATCAGGTCAACGTCCTCCGCGGTGAATCCGTTGGCGGCGTTGGAATGGACGTCGAGCACGCCGATCGTCCGCTTGTTGACCCGGATCGGGCAGGCCACCTCGGAGCGGGTGTCCGGCAGGAGGTCGTTGCGGACGTACATCGGGTCTTCCGAAACGTTGGGTGTGTGGTGGGACCGTCCCGACTGAGCGACTGACCCGATGATCGAATAGGATCCGAGCGGGAAGCGGTTGCCCGATGCCTTCAATTTCTCCCCGGCCGGGTCGGTGGCCTCGCGGATCACTGCAAATTGGCCGGCGTCGTCCACCATATAAATGCCGCAGAAATCGAACGCCAGACGGTCCCGGATCAGATCGACCACCGCCCGCATGGTTTCTTCCACGCTGACTTTTCCGGCCAGCGCCTGCACCAATTCGGCGGAAACCACGATCTTGCGGGTGGAGGATTGCCCCTCCGTGCCGATCAGCTGGGTCACGTCGCGGAGGGAGCCGGTCAGCCGGTTTAGCGAAGTGGCCAGGGAAACGAATTCCGAGGTTCCGTATACGGGGAATTGGGTATCGGTCGCCCCGGCCGCAAAGCGGTTGACGGCCGCGGCTAGCCGGGTGGTGGGGCGGATGATGAAGAAGAACGCCTGCACCCCGGCGATCGCCAGCGCGGCGGCGATCGCCGCGCCGAATAGGAGAAAGATGGAATTCAAGGGGGTCAGGGCGGCGAAGACGGTCGCTTGATCCCGCTCAACCAGGATCTTGGTCGTCGAGGGTTCCCCGCCGCTCTCGCCGACGATGTTGCGGATGTTCAGGTAGTCGGTATACCCGACCACCGGCAGTCCGAGGACGTTGTTGTAGGTCGACGGCTTGGCGGGGGTCGACGGGATCTGCGAAGTGTTGATGCTGAATTGAAGGCTGGTGAAGGTTCCTTCGCCGAGGTTGACCCGGACGTAGGAGGAATCATTGAAGGTGAGGACGATGTAATTCACGGCGGCGTTGTTTAACGGAACCGTGACGACCTGATACAACTCCGTCTGCAGCAGGATCCCGACGAGAACCAATCCGGTCTGCCGGGATGGCGTCTGGAGCGGCGCGGCGGCCAGGACGGTGAAGGAGGAAGGGCTGAACAGCGGATGGTTGACCTGGACGTAGGAAAACGGCTGGCTCCAATCCGGCGCGGGATTGATCCCGCTGGTGCCGACCAGCCCAACCCCCTCCCAATCCGGTTGGGTCGAAGCGATGATCGTTCCGGTGGCGGCCTCTACGACGAAGAAATTCTCGAACATGACGCCGCGCGGCGCCAGTCGGTACACGGCATCGAAGAACGCGTCTTTCGATTCGGCCGTGGATTCCAGCGCGGCGGCCGCGGCGACGATGTCCGTGTTGCGGCCGATGGATTGAACCCGTTCGTATCCGTCCGTCTGCCAGATGCGGGATTTCGCATCCACGCCCTCGAAGGAGTTCACCAAGCTGGCCGCGCTGGTTTCAAAGAAGCTGTTGCGGGTGGTGGAGTAGGCCAGCCAGCCCATCAGCATGGGCAGGATGACGAACGGCAGGAGGATGCCGATGAACGCCGTCGACATGCTGCGCGGCGCCAGGAGGTTCAGGATTGGATTCGACCGGAAGCCCATTCGCTCAGCCATGCCCGAATGCTCCTAAAGGGATCGCTCCCTTTCTATGAATACTCCCAAACCGGCTCCCCGTGCAGCATCCGGCGGATCTGGTCCGGAAACCGGTCCGGATCCAACGGCTTCCCGACGAAGCCGTCGAAACCGGCCGCCTGCGCCCGATTCAATTCATCCTGGCTGGCGTTGGCCGTCACCGCGACGACGGGGATGTCTTTGTACAAGGAAGTTCGGATCTTGCGCAAAGCTTCGTAGCCGTCCTCGTACGGAAGGCGGATGTCCATCAGGATCAGATCGACCCTCGGCAGCGTATGGGCGTATTCCACGACCTCGTATCCGGAGGTCTTCCACTCGCAATGGATTCCAAGGTACGCCAGCATGCGCGCCATCAGCACAAAGTTCGACACGTTGTCTTCCACCACCAGAATCGTGGCTTCTTTCGGATTGACGATCCTCTTTCTCCGCACATCGGCCGGATCTTGGGAGGGCGGCGAGGAAGGGGTTGGATCGGGGCTGGTATTCATGAGCCTATGGTCCTTTTGACTTGCGGAGATATTTCGAGATTTGCCAAGGCAGTTGGTCGATGTCGACGGGCTTCTGGATGTAGCCGTCGCAGCCCGCTTCCAGTACGCGCTCCCGGTCTCCCTTCATGACGTTCGCCGTTAGGGCGACCACCGGGATGTGGGCCAACCGCGGCGTCGATCGGATCCTGGCGGTGAGGGTGTAGCCGTCCACCTCCGGGAGGTTGATATCCATCAGGATCAGGTCGGGAGGGTCGGAGAGCGCCAATTTCAAGGCTTGCTGGGCGTCTCCGGCTTCCAGAACGTGGTACCCCTCGGCCATCAACACCCGGCGGATCAACAGCCGGTTGTCCGGATAATCCTCGATATACAGGATCCGGATGGGCTTCTCCTCGCTTGGGCTGGTCAAATCATTGATGGGAGTGTAGTTGTACACCGACCGCTCGCTTTCCTGATCGCCGCATCGGATCCGACCCGAACGACGGCCGTTCCCGCCGGTTTGGCTGCAACTCCGATGCCTGCCGGCTGTTTCTCCAAAGCCATTATCCAGAAGCAACAAAAAAGGCAAAGCCGTTGAAAAACCGCCTTTTTTGCCGATCTGGACAAATCGTGGTGATGAAATCGATTATACTCCGAAAGCGCGCTTGTCGGGTCAAAAAGTGGCGAAAAAAAGCGTAAAAGGTTCGTGAATGACGCTGAAAACGCGGGAAATGCACCATGCCGTATCCGCCGCCGGGGCGTTTCGATTTCCCAATTACCGGTTGTGGTTTGCGGGCCAATCGGTTTCGCTCATCGGCACGTGGATGCAGATGGTGGCCCAGCAATGGGTCGTCTATGAAATGACCGGCTCCAAGTTCATGCTGGGCGCCGTTGCGTTCGCCAACAGCTTCCCCAACTTCTTCCTGATGCTGCCGGCCGGGGTGATTGCCGACCGGTTACCCCGGCGGACCATTTTATTGTACACGCAGACGGCCTCGATGCTCCTGGCTTTTCTGTTGGCTTTGCTGCTGGCCTTCGGCGTTTTGGAGGTCCGCCACGTGTTCGTGGCGGCCGTCTTGCTGGGAGTCGTCAACTCGCTGGATGCGCCCACCCGCCAATCCTTCACCGTCGAGATCATCGACGACCGCCGGGACCTCCTGCACGCGATTGCCTTGAATTCCACCATGTTCAACTTGGCGCGGGTCATCGGGCCGGCGGTGGCGGGCTTCGTTCTGGCGAGTTGGGGGTCGGCCTGGTGTTTCGGGCTGAACGGTGCCTCCTACCTGGCGGTGATCGCCGGATTGCTGGCCATGCATATCCCCTCCGCGCCGGCGCCGGTCACGGCGGGATCGCCCCTGCGGATCCGGGAGGGAATCCGCTATGCCCGCCGGCATCCGGTCATCCTCCCGCTGATCTTGATGACGGCCGTCAGCGCGATGTTTCCCTTCGCGTACGCCACCCTCCTGCCGGCCTTCGCCGTGGAGGTTTTTCACCGGGGCGAGACGGCTCTCGGGTTCCTGACCGCGGCGGTCGGAGTGGGCGCGCTCCTGGGTTCCCTGTTCATGGCGGCGATCGCCCATGCGACGGGCAGGGTGAAGCCGTTCGTTCTGGGGGGAATCCTTTTTCCGCTGTCCCTGCTGGGCTTCGCCCTGTGTGGGTCCTATACGGCGTCTCTGGTGCTGTTATTGGCCGCGGGCTTCGGCCTGGTGGTCCAGAACACATCCATTAACTCCCTCATCCAACTGCAGGTGCCCGACGAGATCCGGGGTAGGATCATGAGCATCTACCTCCTGGCTTTTTTCGGGGCTTTGCCCGTAGGAGCCCTGCAAGCCGGCTGGATTGCCCAGACGCTGGGGCCGCAGGCGGGCATGGCGATCTTGGCGGCTGTGGGGTTGGGATTGTTTCTCAGCATCCTCGCCGCCTTCCACGGCCTGCGGCGGATATAATCGCCCCCGGAAGATCTTCGGAGGATGGTCCGGATGAAATCCTTAGGCGCGGATGATGGATGACGATCTGACGCCCATCCGCAGGCAGTACCTCGATATCAAGCGGAAGTACCCGCACGCCCTGCTGTTTTTTCGGCTGGGGGACTTCTACGAAACGTTCGATTCCGACGCGGAGACCGCTTCCCGCGAGTTGGAGATCGTCCTGACCTCGCGCAATGTGGCCAAAGGAAGCCGCGTGCCGATGGCGGGCATCCCCTACCACGCCGCGGAAGGCTACATCGCCCGGCTCATTCAACGCGGTTACCACGTCGCGATCTGCGAACAGGTCGGGGAAGCCGTGGGCGGCTTAATGCCGCGGCAGGTGACCCGCGTGATCACGCCGGGAACCGTTATGGAATCGGGGATGCTCTCCCCGAAAAAGAACAACTATCTGGCCTGCGGCACGGCCCGCGCCAAGCTGGGGGCGGTGGCGTATATGGACATCAGCACGGGGGAATTCCGGGTGTGCGAGTTCGAAGCCGATGACGCGTCCCAGGCGGTGCGGACTGAGCTCGTCCGTCTGGGTCCCGCAGAGGTGGTCGAGCCGGAGGGGGAGGCGAACGGCCCCGAGGAAGCCGGCGCCCGGACGGTTTGGCCTGCCTGGCGCTTCGAGCCCGGGCGCTGCGAACAGGCCCTCCTGCGCCAGTTCGAGACCGCCTCCCTGGAGGGATTTGGGCTGGATCGGAAGTCGGCGGCCGTGTGTGCGGCGGGAGTCCTGGTGCAGTACCTGCAGGAGACTCAGCCCGCGGCGCTGGACCTCGTGCGCGAGATCCAAACCTATTCGCTGGCCGATTTCATGATCCTCGATCCGGCAACGCGCCGCGGACTCGAGCTGACCGAGACCTTGCGCACCGGAGAGGTGCAGGGCTCGCTGCTGGGCGTGCTCGACCTGACCGCGACCGCGATGGGCGCAAGGGCGCTCCGCCGCTGGATCCTTCAGCCGTTGTTGGATCTGACGGAAATCCGCACCCGGCAATCAGGGGTGAGGGCGTTTTTCGAGGCCGGCCTCTCCCGGGCGGCTTTTCGCGATTCCCTCAGGAGCTTGAACGACATCGAGCGGCTGGTGAACAGGATCGGATCGGGAAGCGCCCTGCCGCGTGATTTAACGGCGTTGAGGGAATCCCTAAAGGCCCTGCCCAAGGTTGCCGAAGCGCTGGCGGGATTGCCGCCCGAAGCGCAAACCGCGCTTCCCCGGCCGGATCCGTGCGCGGACCTGCTGGAGTTGCTGCGGCGGGCCGTGGCCGAGGATCCGCCGGCCACGCTTGCGCAATGCGGAGTGATCCGTCCCGGCTACAGCGAGGAGTTGGACCGCACGGTCGAGGGCGCGCGCGAAGCCCGGGAATGGATCGCGGGTTTGGAAGCCTCCGAGAAGAGCCGAACCGGAATAAAAACCCTTAAGGTCGGATACAACAAGGTGTTCGGCTATTACATCGAAGTGTCGCGCGGGCAGGCCGGTGCGGTCCCGGCCGAATACATCCGCAAGCAGACTCTGGTCAACGCCGAGCGGTTCATCACCCCGCAGATGAAGGAATATGAAACCCGGGTGCTTCACGCGGAGGAGCGCATCCGGGAGATCGAGACCCGCCTGTTCCGCGAAGTGTGCGCGCAAATCCACGCCCGGCGGTCGGCGCTGCTGGCAACCGCTCAGGCGGTTGCCCGTTTGGATTGCCTGGCGGCGCTGGCCGAGGCGGCGGCGAAATACGATTACGTTCCGCCCGAGGTGACGGACGAAGCGGCGCTCGACATCCGCGACGGACGGCATCCGGTGGTGGAGCGGTTCCTAGAAGCGGAACGATTCGTGCCGAACGACATCCGTCTGGAGGACGGGGAGATCGTCCGCGTCATCACCGGCCCGAACATGAGCGGAAAATCCACCTACCTGCGGCAGGTGGGGCTGGTGTGCCTGATGGCGCAGATCGGCTCGTTCGTCCCCGCCCGCTCGGCGCGGATCGGGCTGGTCGACAGGATCTTCACCCGGATCGGCGCAAGGGATGAAATCCACGCCGGGCAATCGACCTTCATGGTGGAGATGGTCGAGACGGCCAACATCCTCCGCCACGCCACCCGCCGGAGCCTGCTGATCTTCGACGAGGTGGGCCGCGGGACCTCGACCTACGACGGGGTTTCGATTGCCTGGGCGGTGATTGAATTCATCCACAACCATCCGCGCCTTCAGGCCCGCACCTTCTTCGCCACCCATTACCATGAACTCATTCGTCTGGCGGGAATGCTGCCGGGGGTCCGCAACTACAACGTGTCCGTGGCGGAAGAAGGAAGCCGAGTCGTTTTCCTGCACAAGATCGTCCCCGGCGGCGCGGACCGCTCGTATGGGATCCATGTGGCTCAGCTGGCCGGCATGCCTAGGCCGACGATCGCCCGGGCGGAGGAAATCCTTAAGGAGTTGGAGCAGGGAGCAGGCGGGGGCGGATCCGCGGCCGCGCCCCCACGGCAACTGCAGTTGTTCGCCGACACCGATCCGTTGCGGATAGAACTGAAGGGTTTGGATCTGGCTTCGATGACCCCCCTGGAAGCCCTCGGCAAGCTGTTCGAATGGCAGAAGAATTATCCGCCGGAAAAATGAATCCGGCGGAAGGTTTGGAGCTCCGCCGGGGCGGGCGCCGGCAGTGTCTCCCCTTTCGCATGCCCAACCGGTTTTTTCGAACTTCCTGATCTTCAAGCCCCGTTCGTGTTCTTCGCGGAGAGCAACTCCAGGATTGTGCTTTGGATCGTCCGCACCGCCCACGAAAGCGATGTGCTGACCGAATGGCTTAATCCTGTCCCCAATTCATACTTCTCCCCTTCGATGCCGATCAGCACCAGACGCGGCGGGAGTTGTAATCCCGTTCGGCGGGCGACCGAAACGGCTTCCGCCACGCCGAAGCCGTGGGCGGTTTTTTCCGCGGGCGTCAGCCCGGCCTCCGGGATCGGATCGAAAACCCGTACCGAACCGGGAGGCAGGCCGGCGGCCACCGCATCCACCAAAACGGCGGCGTCCGCGGATTCTAAATCGGGCAGTAGGCCAAGGCCGGGTGTCTCTAATAGAAGGATTTGCAGGCGGGGATCCTGCGCGGCGGCGGGGAATTCTGCCGACCAGCGGCGGACGGCTTCCGGACCGGCGCCGTCGTCGCCGCGCAAGTATTGGCCGATCCCGATCAAGACGACGTTCATCCGGCGGAGGCGGATCCGGTGCGGGGCGAAGCACGCGAGCCCAGGATCCTGCGGAACGCGAGCGCGGTCAGCGGAAGCGTCAGCCCGATGGCGACGGCCGAACCCAGGCACCACAGGCAGGTGGCGCCGATGACGAAGGGTTCCAGGAAAGTCAGGTAGGCGGAAAAAACCGCCGCAAACAGGGCCAACCCGAACATGGCGGCGGCGGCCGCGGCCTTCCAGCCGCCGTTTGCCATCCGGTGGAAAAACCAAGCCAGGCCGGTCAGGAAATACCCGAGCAGGCCGAATTCACCGACCGATAAAAAACCGAGCAATCTGGAATAGCGGCTTGCGTGGACCGCTCCGCAATTGCCGATCGCTTCGCAGTAGAGTTGCGACGGCATGCGTTCGGCGTAGGTCAGATAGGCCGCGATGGCCGTCCCGGCGGAAAGGATGGCGGGCAGGAGCCAGGCCGGCGCCGATTGCAGGGAACCCGGCGCCGGCCGGAAGACGGTCGCGATGGAAAAGATCAGGGAGAGGATCAGAAACGCAAACACCGCCGCGGCCAAGGAGTTCGCCGGTTGATCGGAAAAGAACCTCTCCCAAGGAGACGGCGGGGCGAGATAGAAGCCGGCCGCCTTGAGGGCGTCCTCCAATCCTGGAACGGAAGGCCAGCGGTTGCCTCCCAAGGCAAGCTTGGATTCGATCCATCCGGGAAAGTCGGATTCGATCGCGGACACGCCGACCAGATAGGCGTCGTCCACGAACAGGATCGGGACGGCCCGCAGGTTTGGCGGGACGGAAAGGGATTCGAGGGCGGTGAAATACAATTCGCCGCCCGCGGGGGTGGTGACATCGACGGTGAAGACCAGCAGGCTGGTTCCGTACTGCTTGATCAGCGGAGGCAGAACCTCGTTCAACAACGTTTTGCAGGTGCCGCATCCGGGATTGTAGAACAAGACGGCCTTCACCGACGCGGTCTCGGTCCGGACCGGAGATGCCCGCAGGAGCGGAAACACCCCCAAGGCGAGCAGAATGCCGGCGCGGCGGAACATCTACACGGTGTCCTCGTTCACCCAGCGGACGAAGTGGACCGAGCAGGAAATGCACGGATCGTAGGAGCGGATCAGGTGCTCGCAGGCCAACGTCGCTTCCTCGTGCGGTTTGGCGATCACGGTGGGCGCGAATTTCCACAGGTCCGCCTCCATCCGAGCGTAGTTCTGGGAGGTGGGCGGAACGATGCGCGCCTTTTCGATCAGCCCGCCGGCGCCGACGGTGTACTTGTGGAACAACAGGCCGCGCGGCGCTTCGGAAACGCCGCTCCCCTCGCCCGGCTTCGGATCGAACAGGATCCGGCTGGGACCCTCGGGGCGGTATTCCCGGATCAGGCGGACCGCGTCTTCGTAGGCGTCGACCAACTCGAATGAACGGGCCAGGAGCGCCTTAAAAGGGTTCCGGATCGGGAATTGGATTTTTAATTCCTTGATCAGGGATTGGGAAGTCTTACCCAATTGGCCGTGGTTCAGGTTGAAGCGCGCGAGCGGTCCGACCATGTAGCTGTTGCCGGCTTGGGTGTGGCTGTGAAGCGAATTGCAGTGGGCGACATGCTCCTCCAGGTAATGCCGGTCGAATTCCGAGGGCGGGATATCGAGGCCGGTGGAGGAAACCACGCGCCCCTCCAGCACCCCGTACTCGTCCGGGTGGCGGGTGGCGACGTACTCCGCGTCGACCTCGAACTCGGGATACGCCAGGCCGGCGGCCCAACGGACCTCGTCGACCGCGGCTTGAGCCGACCATTCCAGCTCCGGCAGCAGCGCCTCGAGGGCCGCTTTCTCCGGCCAGCGGTAGAAGCCTCCAACGGTCGTGGAGACCGGGTGCACCGAGCGTCCGCCGATGACCCGCAGGAGCGCATTGCCGACTTTCTTCATCCGCAGTGCCTTGGTTACGACTTCCGGCGCCACCTCGGCCAGGCTGATCGCGCTTTCCTGTCCGAGCAGGTCCGGCGCCTGCAGCAGGTAGATGTGCAGGGCGTGGCTTTCGATATATTCGGCGCAGTAGAGCAGCCGGCGCAATGCGCGGATCGGCGGCGTGATCTTCACGCCCTGCGCGGCTTCCAGCGCGTTGACCGAGCTCATCTGGTACGCCACCGGGCAGATCCCGCAGATCCGCGCGGTGATGTCGGGCACTTCGTACAGCGATCGGCCGCGCAGGAAGCCTTCGAAGAACCGCGGCGGCTCGTAGATGTTGACCTTGATCTGGTTGATCTTCCCGCCCTTCACGCCGATGTACAGGCCGCCTTCGCCTTCCACGCGGGCCAGGGCGGGCACTTCGATCGAGCGGATTTCCGTGGATTTGGTCGCGCTCATTGCTTCTTCTCCTCGGCGAGAATCTCCTCCGCCGCGTTGGCAAACGCCGGAGCGAATCCGGAAACATGGCTGAGCAGCCGGGCGGCTTCGCGCGGGTCCTTTTCCATAGCCCGCAGCGTGGGAACCAGCGTCTTCAGGTCCACGCCCGGCTGGGGTCCGAAGCAGCCGTAGCAGCCGCGGCCGTTGGCAGGACAAATCGCGCCGCATCCGGAACGGGTGACCGGCCCCAGGCACAGCATGCCCTTGGCCACCATCACGCACACGGTGCCGTTGCGCTTGCACTCGAGGCACACGGAATGCTGCGGCAGGTTGGGCTTGCGGTCCTGCAGCAGCGCGGTGACGGCTTCCAGAACCTCTTCTTTGTTCACCGGGCAGCCGTACAGTTCCAGATCCACCTTGACGTGCGCGGAAATCGGGGTCGCCTTCGGAAGGTAATGCAGATATTCCGGGTGGGGATACACGTGGCGGGCGTATTCGTCCGCGTCGGCCCGGTTGCGCAGGGCTTGGATTCCGCCTGCGGTGGCGCAGGCTCCGATGGCGATCAGAAGCTTGGCTTCCCCGCGGATTTTCTTGATGGTCTCGGCTTCGTGCGGCGTGCTGACCGAGCCTTCCACCAAGGCGATATCGTACGGACCGGGAAGGACACGGCGCCGGGCTTCCAGGAAATTCGCGATTTCCACGGCGCCGGCGAGCGCCAGCAGTTCATCTTCCATATTCAGAAGCTGCAGCTGGCAGCCGTCGCAGGAGGAAAATTTGAATACCGCAACGGTGGGTTTGCAGGGAGCAGGCATCAGAATTCCTCCACGCCGAAGTAGGGCTCGATGACGGAATACGGAAACACCGGACCGTCTTTGCAGACGAAGAACGGCCCCAGCTGGCAGTGTCCGCAGAACCCCTGGCCGCACTTCATGTTCCGTTCCAGCGACACGTAGATCCGGTCCGCAGGGATCCGGCGGGCCAGGGCTTCGAAGACCACGAAGCGGATCATGATCTCCGGTCCGCAGGTCATCACCGCGGTCTTGGCCGGATCCAGCCGGAAGCGGTAGAAGAGCAGCGGGACTACACCCACCTGGCCTTTCCAGGTGTCGTCGGCGCGGTCGACGGTGACCTGTACGTCGATATCGCTTTTGCGCCAGGCTTCGAATTCGTTTGTGTAGAGCAGGTCGGAGGGGCTGCGGGCGCCGTAGAGCAGGATCACCTTGCCGTACTTGGCCCGGTTGTGGAGGATGTGGTAGACCGCCGGGCGCAGCGGCGGCAGTCCGATCCCGCCGGCGGCGAGCAGGATATCCCGGCCTTCGAGCTGCTCGATCGGCCAATGGGTGCCGAACGGGCCGCGCAATCCGATCTCGTCGCCCTTTTTCATGCGGCCGATCGCGCGGGTGACGTTTCCGACGGCCCGCACGGTATGGCCGATGGCATCGCGTTTTTCGGGGTCGGAGCAGATCGAGATCGCGGCTTCGCCGTACCCCGGCAGGTAGAGCATGTTGAACTGACCCGGTTCGAAGGCATACCCTTTTTGCAAGGCGGGGTCTTTGAATTTTAGCCAGACGGTGAAAGTGCTATCGATCTCTTCGCGGAGGTCGGTCACTTCTGCCCAGCAGGGATTGAGCAATTCCTCGGACGAGACGGCGGCCGGCCGTTTGGATGCTGCCAGGGTGGTCATGAACGCACCTCCTCCTTGCGCAGTGCGGCGATCTCTTCGGTCACGTCGATTTTCACCGGGCACCAAGTGATGCAGCGGCCGCAACCGACGCAGCCCAGGACTCCGTATTGTTCCTTCCACGACCCGAACTTGTGGGTCAGCCATTGGCGGTAGCGGGAGCGCGTGGTGGGGCGGGTGTTGCCGCCGGCTTGGTGGGAATAACCGGGGTTGAAGCATGAATCCCACACCCGTTGGCGCTCGGTGTGGGCGCCGTCCAGGCTGGTGCGGTCCTGGGTGTCCCAGCAGAAGCAGGTGGGGCAGACGAGGGTGCACGAGGAGCAGGACATGCAGCGCGCGGCGACCGCCTGCCACTCCGGATGCTCCAGGTTTTTCAGCAGCAGGTCCGGAAGGTCGCCGATCTCGAGGGTGCGGCCCATCCGTTCCTTGGCGGAGGCCAATCCTGCCTCGGCCTTCTGGACATCGGCCTTGTCGGCGGCTTTGAGCGGCAGGCCCTTGAGCATCTCAAGTCCGGCGTCGGTGCCAATCTCGACCAGGAAGACCTCGTCGAGTTCGGTCAGGCACAGGTCGAAGCCGCCGGAGGCCTTTGGGCCGGTCCCCATCGAGGCGCAGAAGCAAGTGCCGCAAGGATGAAGGCAGTTTACGGCGACGAGGAACGCGTTCTTGCGCCGGTCGCGGTAGATCGGATCGGTGAAATCCTCGCGCAGGAAGGCGCGGTCCTGGATCTCGATCGCCGCCAGTTCGCAGGGGCGGACTCCGACCAATGCCAGACGCGGAGCGGATTCCGTGGCGCTGTGTTTCTTCCACCCGCCGTTCTTCTGGAACTCCAGGAGGGATACGCGCGGCGGGAAAAAGAACTGCTTCCAGGACTGCGCGCCGGGGGTGATGTCGAAATAGCGCTGGTTGCCGCTGGCCACGATCCGGTAGCGGCCGGCCTCCTGGACGCTGGTCAAGCCCCGGGGAAGATCCGCCAGCCCTTCGATCGGCTCGTAGACCACCGCGTCATCACGAATCCGCGGCCCGATTGTCCGGTAACCCTTGTCGCGCAGCCGGGAGAGAAGCGGATCCAACTGGTCCTTGGGCAAGGCTACGGTCGTGCCCACACTCAGCGGAATATCAGCCATGAGGCGCCTCCGAAGACGGGTTGGAGAACATATCCAGCAGTTGCAGCCGGGTGGCCAGCAGGCGTCCGGCAATCACGTTGACGACGTGGTGCATCACGGCGTAACCCAGCGCGGGATCGGCTTCGCACGCCGCGCGGAGTTTTCCGGAGTCGATGGCGAGCAGCTTCCCGTCGGCGACCGCCCGGGCGGTCATTGTGCGTCTGGGAGCCGCCTCCGCCACGCCTGACCAGCCCAGGACCTCCTGCGGCTCGACGGTGAGGATCCGCAGCCGTCCGCGCCCGGGGACGTTCATCTCCAGAGCCACCCGTCCCTCCAAAACGATGTAGAGGCAATCCCGTGGATCGCCTTCGCGGAAAACTACTTCATCGTCCTGCATCGGGCGGATTGTGGATACGCCGGCGATCACCCCGACGTGTTGGTCGTCGAGGTCGGAAAAAATCGGCAACGAGCACAGCATGCCTGCGGTAACCGGTTCAGTGGCCATCCTTACCTCCCGGGTTGGGGCGGAGATTTCGTATGGGGGCGCATTGTATCATTTTTCACAAATAGCAGACAGGGATTTCATGTTCCGGGGTTGCCAAAAGTCCGAAGCTTGATATAATCCGCGCTTGTCCAGCGAGGTCTGTCGCATGAAATTTCCACAAACCATTTGCCCGTCACTTCCGGGGACCACTACCACTACTACCACCTCTCGCACCTGAGCGCGATATCGGCCACCCGCCCGTCGCGCCGGATGCGCATATCCCGGAAGCGACGGGCTTTTTTTATTAACCGGACGGTTGGAGGAGAGCATGGCGGAGAAGATGCTGGTGATGAAATTCGGCGGGACCTCGGTGGGAAGCCCTGCGGCGCTGAGGGGGATGGCCGAAATCGTCCGCAACAACCGGAAAGAATGGCCGCGGGCGGTGGTCGTGGTTTCGGCGATGTCGGGGGTGACCGATCTGTTGTTGGCCGGCACGTCGGCGGCGGTCCGCGGCGACTCCGACCTGGTCCGGCACGCCGTGGGCGAAATCTCGCAAAAGCACTCCGACGCGATCCGCGACGGCGGGTTGGCTCCCGAGACCGGCAAGGCGATCGATTCGTCGCTGCGCGAATTGAGGAATTTGTATCACGCCGTCACCGCGCTGCGCGAAGCCTCGCCACGCGCGATGGATGCCATCGCCTCTCTCGGAGAGCGGATGAGCATCCACATCGTCGCGGGGTATCTGGACCGGGCGGACGTTCCGGCCGTACCGGTGGAAGCGTCCGACTTCCTGCTGACCGATAACAAATTCCAGAATGCCTCTCCGATGATGGCCGAAATCCCCTCCCGGGCGCGGCCGGTGTTCGAACCGATCTTCCAAAGCGCGGCGGTCCCGGTCGTCACCGGCTTCATCGGCGCGACGGATGAAGGCGTGATCACCACGCTCGGGCGCGGGGGTTCCGATTTCAGCGCCGCGATCGTCGGGGCGGCGCTCGGCGCCGACGAGGTCTGGATCTACACCGACGTCGACGGGGTGATGACCGCCGATCCGCGCGTCGCGCCGGAAGCCCGCAGCCTGCCGTCGCTTTCCTACCGCGAGATCTCCGAAATGGCGTATTACGGCGCGAAGGTCGTCCATCCGAAAACCATCCGGCCGTGCATCGAGCGGCAGATCCCGTTGTGGATCAAGAACACCTTCCATCCCGATCATCCGGGGACGGTGATCCTGGCCAACGGGCAGGCGACCAGCGTGGTGGTCAAAGCCGTGACCGCAATCCGCAACCAAACGATGATTACGGTCCAGGGGGGCGGAATGATGGGCGTGCCGGGCATCGCCGCGCGGACCTTCGCCGCCGTCGCGCGGATGGGGGTCTCGGTGACGCTGATCACCCAGGCTTCGTCGGAGCAAAGCATTTGCTTCTCCGTCCCCGGCCACGGCGGAAAATCCGTCCAGGAGGTGCTCGAGGAGGAATTCCGCCGCGAGATCGACCGGGACGACATCGACGCCGTCGAGCTGTTGGAGAATTGCGTCATCGTCACGGTGGTGGGAGCGGGCTTGCGGAACACCCCCGGGATCTCCGGAAGAATCTTCAGCGCGCTGGGGGACGCCAAGGTGAACGTCGTCGCGATCGCGCAGGGATCCTCGGAATGTTCGATCAGCCTGGTGGTGGACAAGGCGGATGAGATCCCCGCCGTGCGGGCGATCCATGCCTTGATCGTGGCGGAGAACAACGCGATGTAAATCGCGCTCCTTGTCCCGGAGACGCCTTCCCGGCCGGCTAGCCGAGTTCGGACGGGCTCGACCGAAGCGGTTGGGCGGGAAGGGGCCGGAGAGGGGAGGGATGAATCGAAGGCGGGAACGACAAGATCTCAGGACCGAGAAGGGAGCGGATGAAACATGGAAAAGATCCCCGTATCGATATTGGGCGCGACCGGAATGGTCGGACAGCGGTTCGTATCGCTGCTCGACGGACATCCGTGGTTTCGAGTGGCGGCGCTGACCGGTTCCGACCGGTCGATCGGGAAGACCTACGGCGAATCCTGCCGCTGGGCGTTGGCCGCGCCGATGCCGGAATACGCCCGGGCGATGATCGTTCAATCGACCGAGCCGGATGCGGAATCCGCGCTGGCCTTTTCGGCCTTGCCGTCGGATCTGGCGCGCAAGGCGGAGCCACTGTATGCCCGCGCGGGAAAGGGCATCTGTTCCAACGCCTCGGCCTTCCGGATGGAAGCGGACGTTCCACTGCTGATCCCGGACGTCAACCCGGACCATACCGGATTGATCGGGATCCAGCGCCGGAACCGCGGTTGGAAGGGCTTCATCGTCACCAACCCCAACTGCACCAGTACCGGGCTGACGATGGCGCTGCGCCCGATCCTGGACGCGTTTGGAATCCGGCGCATGTTCGCGGTTTCGATGCAGGCCATATCCGGAGCCGGCTATCCGGGCGTTGCGTCGCTGGATATTCTCGACAACGTCATCCCGTACATCGGCGGAGCGGAGGAAGAAAAAGTGGAAGCGGAGCCGCGCAAAATGCTCGGGAGGCTGGCGGGGGATGCGATCGCGCCGGCGGAATTCCAGGCTTCCGCGCATACCAACCGGGTGGCGGTGTCCGACGGGCACACCGTGTGCGTCAGCCTGGAATTGGAGAAGCAGGCCGCGCCGGAGGAAGTCCGCAGAGCGATGGAAGCCTATCCGTTCCCGGAGGCCGTCCGCGGACTGCCCAGCCTGCCCGATAAATTCATCGAAGTCCGCAGTGAGCCGGACCGCCCCCAGCCGCGCAAAGACCGAAACGCCGGAAACGGCATGACCGCCGTCGTCGGACGGATCCGGCCGGACCCGGTCTGGGACGTCAAGTTCGTGGTCCTCTCACACAACACCGTCCGCGGGGCGGCGGGCGGCGCCCTGCTGAACGCGGAATTGTTGGTCGCCCAAAAATATATCGGCGCTTGAATCACGGAGTTCTGAAAAAAGGGGTTGTCTCAAAACAGCATTAGGTTGTCTCCGGATCGTCATGCCCGCGCCCGCCCTCGCGCCCGCCCTCGCGGAGCGGGGGGAGCGGGGGTGTTCGTAGCGGGCATCC
>JAFGKK010000118.1 GCA_016928575.1 Anaerolineales bacterium | reverse complement strand
AGCGGGGAGAGATCGTCATCCCGGCGCGATCCAAGCCGGGAGTGGGGAGAGATCGTCATCCCGGCGTGATCCAAGCCGGGATCCAGGGGTTTTTAATACATCCCCTTTTTACGCTGGTCAGCGTAATAATGATGGTTTACTACTTTTCCAATTTGGGTGAAAAAAGCCCTTGGGTTGATGAGCCTTCCATTTTTCCCACTTGACAAAACCACCAGATGATATATACTAAGAATATATATAGAAAATATATATAAAGTATATATACGAGAATTTTTGTCTACTTACTCGACTCGCGAGGCTTGGTTCAGCCAGGCCTCATTCAGTGCCAGGATGTAAACCGGGCAGAGGTCGACGGCGTCTGCTCCCTGCCCCGTTCGTACTTGACGGCCGACGCCATGGCGGCGGCGATGCGGCAGATCCCAGAGGATCGGCTGGTGCAGGAACGTGCATCTGAAATCGGAAGCCGGATCCGCGCCGAGGGGAAGGAAGTTGGGTGCGCGGCGGGAAGGATCGAGGAAGCCATGACCAAGGACCGCTTATGCTGAAGTACGCTCTGCTGGGACTCCTGGCGCGCGATCCGAAGCACGGATACGACCTGAAGAACGGTCTGGAGCAAGCGCTTGGAGGCCATTGGGAAATCAACTTCGGCCAGATCTATTCCACGCTCGGGCGCATGGAGCGCGACAAGCTGGTGGAGGTGGCCGCCGAGGACCAAGACGGCCGCGGGAAAAAAACGTATCAGATCACGCTGGAAGGCCGCCAGGAATTCGCGGCCTGGATCGAGGCGCCGGTTGAAAAACCCCGCCAATTCCGAGACGAATTCTTCATCAAACTGGTCGTCGGGCGGCTGGCGGGAATTCCGGATCCCGCGGGCATCATCGACCGCCAGCGGCAGGCCTACCTGACCCAGCTGCGCGACCTGACGGCGATGGCGGCCCGCGCCGGAGACGCCGACATCGCCCTGATGATCGAGGGCGCGATCCTCCACCTGCAGGCCGACTTGCGCTGGCTGGATCTGTGCGACGAGCGGCTGGAACGCGGCGCAGCCGGGACGAGCGATACAAAACGGTCCGGTTCGGGAAAGGAATGATTTATGTTGCTTGACATTGCGGTGAAAACACTTTGGCGCAGGAGACTCCGCTCGTTCTTGACGGTCCTCGGCGTGGCGACGGCGGTCCAGCTGTACCTGATGATGACGGCGATCCTGAATTTTTACGACACCGACATCCAACAGCAGGTGGCCATGTTTGCCGGAAAAATCTTCGTCCAGCGGCCGGTGCTGTCGGCCGGGGCCGGCGAGGATTTCCCTTCGATGAACAGCGCGATTGCGGGCGACACGGCCGAATGGATCCTCGCCCTCGAGGGGGTCAACCGGGAAGAGAGTTCGGCGGTGCTGTTCATTCCGCTCCTGGCCGACATGCGGCCCAACATGCCGCCCGCCTACTTTGTCGTCGGCCTGGAGCCCGGGCGCGAGCGCGCGTTCCTCGGCAACCTGCGGGCGCAAACCGGCCGGGCCGTCTTGGGGGAGGCGCGCGGGGTCATCCTCGGATCGAGCGCCGCCCGGCACTACCGGCCCGCCGGGGGCGATGCCCCCGCCGCACCGGGGGATACCATCCGGGTCCTGGATTTAGAGTTCACGGTCCTCGGCGTGCTTGAAAGGGCTTCCTCGCTCTACAGCGGGGCGGTGATTCTGCCGCTGGACACGGTCCAGGAGCTGTTCCACCGCCCGCAGACCGTGTCTGCGGTGATCCTCACCCCGTTCCGGGTGGACGCCGTGGAAGGGATCCAGGACGCGATTCATGATGCGCACCCGGCCTTGAAAGCCTCGAACGCAAAGGACGTGGCCGACAACGCGCGGGCCATGATGTCGATGCAGCGTGCGTTTTTCAACCTGATCAACGGCTCGGCGATCCTTTCCACGGTGATGGTGGTGATGATCGTGGTGCTGATCGCGGTGATGGAACAACGCAGGGACATCGGCACCCTGCGGGCCATGGGCGCGCGCAAACGCCGGATCCTCGGGATGGTGGTGGGCGAATCGCTTTTGCTGACGACGGCCGGCGGGATCTTAGCCCTGCCGCTTTCCGCCCTTTCCAATCAGGTTTTTAGTTATGGATTGTTCTATGACCCGGCGCGGATGATCGGGTTGTGGCTGTCCGCCCTCGGCGTGTGCCTGCTGATCGGGATCCTGGCGGCGGCCCTTCCCGCCTGGCAGGCGGTGCGGGTGGATCCGCTCGCGGCAATGCAGATGGATTAAGGAAGACGCCGGCAAATCCGGTGGGAGGTGGCGATGTTGTGGGATGTGGCGTGGAAGAGTTTGTGGCGGCGGAAGCTGCGGTCCCTGATGGCCGTCCTGGGAGTCGCCTCCGCCGTGCAGTTGTACCTGATGGTGCACGGCGTGATGGGGACCTACACCAGCGGTATCGAAAACCAGGTTAACGCGTTTGCCGGAAAGATCCTGGTTCAGCAAGAGGTGGAGTCGAGCGGCGGGAGTGTGGACCCGACGTCCGCGGCCAGCAGCCTGACGGACGCGGCGGCCGCTGAACTCCTGGCGGTGGAGGGCATCGACCGCCGGGTCAGCTCGGCGCTGTTGTTCATCCCCATCGCCCGGTCGATCATGCCCTACACTCCGCCGGCCGTCGTCGCCGTCGGCATTGAACCGGGGCACGAGGAGGCCTACCTGACGGGGTTGGAGGCGGAGGCCGGCCGCCTGACCCTCGGCGGTCCGGAAGAGGTGATCCTCGGGCGGAGCGCTGCGGAGTACTACCGTTCGGCAAGCGGCGGCCGAAGCGTCGCCGTGGGCGATTCGGTGGACGTCGGCGGCCGAGCTTTCACCGTCGTCGGACTCCTCGGCGATGCGCCCCAATTGTTCGCCAACGCCGTCGTCATGCCGCTGGAAACGGCGCAAGCCCTCTTCGACCGCCGGGGGACGGTCTCGGCGGTGATTCTCACCGCCCGGACGGCGGAAGAAACGGGGGACGTCAAGTCCGCGATCCTCGACCGGTTTTCGGGCTTGTCGGTTTCCACCCAAGACGACATGCTGCGCAACGCCGAGGCCCTGCTGCAGGCGATGCGGGGCTTCATGCGGATCATCGAAACGTCGATCCTCGCCGTGGCCGTGGTGCTGGTGACGATCGTGATCGTCGTCTCGGTGATGGAGCTGCGGCGCGAGATCGGAACCCTGCGCGCGGTGGGGGCCCGCCGTTGGCGGATTTTGGCGATGGTGGCCGGGCAGTCCGTCGTCCTGAGCCTCCTCGGAACGTCGGCGGCTCTGCCGATCGCGATATTCCTGGTCCGCTGGGGGATGGAGGAATACCTCTCGAATTTTTCGGGGCTGTTCGCGGTGTGGGGTCAAACCGTGCTGATCGCCGTCAGCGTCGGCTTGGCGGCGTCGCTTCTGCCGGCCTGGCAGGCGGTGCGGGTGGATCCGCTTGAATCGCTGCGCTACGAATGACATCACACCTCACCTCTGTCCCTGCTCCCCTTGCCCCTCTCCGGCGATTGCCGCCGAGAGGGGCAAGGGGAGCAGGGGAAGGGGACGAGGAAGGAAAAGGAAGGCAACCATGCCTACGATTGTTGAAACGAAGAACGTCACCAGAACCTACGGAATGAACGGCGTCGCGGTGGAAGCCGTGCGGGGCATCGACCTGCAGGTGGAGGAGGGGGAATTCGTCGCCGTCGTCGGGCCGTCGGGCAGCGGCAAATCCAGCCTGCTGCATCTGATCGGCGCGATGGACCGGCCGAGCAGCGGAGAGGTGCTGTTCCGCGGGCGGCCGCTTTCCCGCATGGGCGACGGGGCGCGCACGGATCTGCGCGCCCGCGAGATCGGTTTTATCTTCCAGACCTTCAACCTCCTGCCGATGCTGAACACCTATGAGAACGTCGAGGTGGTCATGCGCTTCGGCGGCTTGAGACGGCGGGAGCGGACGGAGCGGACGAAGGCGCTCTTGGGGAGGGTCGGCCTGTCGGAGCGCATGCGGCACGTCCCGGCGCGGCTTTCGGGCGGCGAGCGCCAACGGGTGGCCGTGGCCCGGGCGCTCGCCAACCGGCCGGCGCTGGTGCTGGCGGACGAACCGACCGGCAATCTCGATTCCGCAAGCGGGACGGGCATTCTCGAATTGCTGCGTTCGGTGTGCGATGAGAACAAACAGACGGTGATCATGGTGACGCACGACTTCCGGGCCGCCTCCTACGCCGACCGCGTTCTGGTCCTGCGCGACGGCCGCATCCGCGGCGATGCGAACCTAAAGGGCGTGAAGGACACGCACAAGACGCTGAACCAGTTGCTGGAGTTGGAGCTGGAGTAACCAGGGCCTTTCCTACTCCCATAAACCGTTTCCTCTCCGCCTGTGAATGGCCCCCCTCTTCCCAGATCCGGGATGCGGGCTGGAGGGAAACGGGGAGGGTGCATGGAAAGGGACGTTCGCCGCATGTCAGGTTCGCCGGACCTGACAGGCGGCGAATAGGGACGCGGACCTGTCCGGTGCCTGCCACCGGACAGGTCCTTTTTCTCTCGTGATATGATTCCCCGCGCCTTGAGGGAGGCGCATGAATCCATCGATGTGGCTCCGCGCCCTGCAGGTGATCCCGAAGATCAGCCGCGCGGAATGGGACCGGCTGGATCCCGTCTCGCGCTGGCTGATCGCCGCGCGCGCGGCGGTGCTGGTCCTGACCTTCCTTTCCGCCGCGGTCGCCGGCTTGCTGGCCGCCCGCGACGGACTTTTCCGCTGGGGGGAGTGGCTGTTGGTGACGGTCGGACTGGTGATGGCCCATGCCGCCAACAACCTGCTCAACGACCTGATCGATTACGCGCGCGGGGTGGACGAAGCCAACTACTTCCGCACCCAATACGGTCCGCAAACGGTGCAGCAGGGGCTGCTCACGAAAAAGCAATTGCTGGGCTATGCCGCGTTCAGCGGCGCGGCGGCGGCCGCCTGCGGGCTGGCGCTGGCCGCGCTGCGCGGGTGGCCGGTAATCCTGCTGATGGCGGCCGGCGCCTTCTTCGTCGTGTTCTACACCTGGCCGCTGAAGTACATCGGCCTGGGCGAGCTTGCGGTCCTGCTCGTTTGGGGGCCACTGATGGTCGGCGGCGGCTATTACGCCGTGGCCGGACGGTGGGATTGGAACGCCGTGCTGGCCGGTCTGCCGTGCGCCCTCGGCGCCGTGACCGTGATCTTCGGCAAGCACCTGGACAAACGCGAAGCCGATAAAGCCAAGCGGATCCGAACCCTGCCGGTGCTGGTCGGGGACCGGGCGTCGCGGATCGGAGTCCGGCTTCTAACCGCCGCGCAATACGTCCTGGTGATCGCGCTGACGGCCGCCGGGTATTTTTCCTGGACGGTCCTCGCCGTGCTGCCGGCGTTCTACTTCAGCCTGCCGCTGTGGCGCATCTATTCCCGGCCGCGGCCGGCCGAGCCTCCGCCGGAGGCCGGCGAATTCTGGCCGATGTGGTTCGTCGCGGCCGCGTTCTACCACCATCGGGCCTTCGGCCTGCTGTTCCTCGCCGGATTGGTCCTCCAACTGGTTTGGCATTAGGCGGATCGGGTGCGCCGCGGGAGGTGAAGACGGATTTTTTCGAAGTCGTCCGGACCAGGAGATCGATCCGCCGTTTTGACGAGCGCGCGGTGGAGGAAGAAAAGCTGCACGCCGTCCTCGAGGCGGCCAACCGGGCTCCTTCGGCGGGCAATGTGCAGGCCTATGAAATCTACCTGGCGAAAACTCAAGCCGCGCGCGCGCGGTTGGCCAGCACCCTGCCGCAGATGGAATTCTTCTCCGAAGCTCCGGTGGTCCTGGCTTTCTGCGCCAATCCGGAGCGTGCGGTTCTGCGCTACAGCGACCGCGGCCGGACTCTGTATTCGGTCCAGGATGCGACGATCGCCTGCACCCACGCCATGCTGGCGGCGACGGCCCTCGGCTTGGCCGGCGTTTGGGTGGGCGCGTTTCAGGAGCAGGCCGTATCGGAGGCGCTCCATCTGCCGGCGTCGGTCCGCCCGGTGGCGCTCCTGCCGATCGGATACCCGGGCGAAAGCGCCGAGCCGCGGCCCCGCCGGACGCTGGATTCCATCGTCCATAACGTGCTTTGAGATTCGGCCGGCTGCCCCGCAAGGATCTCAAAAACGCGTTGCCGTTGTTCTTGTTTTTTTTTCCGTCATCCCGGCGCCCGCCCTCGCGCTCGCCCTCGCGCTTGCCCTCGCGCTTGCCCTCGCGAAGCGGGGGAAGCGGGGGAAGCGGGGGGACTCGAAGCCGGGACACGGTGAAATTCTGCGATTCGACCGCGCCCGGCGAGATTCGCCCCCGGCGGAAAATACGCCGAGGGCGGGCGCCGACGCGGCGGTCGCTGGTGGAAAAGCGTTGACACAAGACGCAAACCGTCCGGGTGCGCGCCGAAGCGCGCCGGCGGATCGGGCGGAGCGCTGAATCTATTCTTGGAGGATGATCCATGCGAGTGTGGAAAGCCGCGCTGATCGCGGGTTTGTTGCTTTCCGGATGCTTCGCCTGTTCCGCGGGCGGATCCGGCGAGGGCGTGTTGCGCTACGGATTGACCCTGGCGCCGACCGGAATCGATCCGCACGTGCATACTTCTTCGGAACTCGGCATCCCGCTCTCGTCGGTGTACGACACGCTGGTCTTCCGGGACGCCGAGGGCGGATTCGTCCCCGGATTGGCCGAGCGCTGGGAAGTCTCCGCGGACGGAAAGGCGTACACGTTTTTTCTGCGGCGGGACGTGCGCTTCCACGACGGCACCGCCTTCGACGCCCAAGCGGTGAAAACCAACCTGGAGAGGATTCTCGATCCGCACACCCAATCCCAAAAGGCGCGTTTCCTGATCGACAAAGTGAAGGCGGTCGTGCGGATCGACGAGTTCACCGTGCGCCTCGAGCTTGCGGAGCCGTTCGCTCCGCTCTTCGATTCCCTTTCGCAGGTTTACCTTGGGATGGCGTCCCCGGCCGCGCTGGAAAAATGGGGCGCCGATTATCAATTCCACCAGGTGGGAACCGGTCCCTTCCGGTTCGTGGAATACGCGGCCGGCGACCACCTGACGCTGGAGCGCAATCCGGATTATGCCTGGGCCCCCGCCGTCTACCGTAACGCCTCGGCTTCGCTCGAGCGGGTCGTCTTCCGGTTTTATACGGATCCCGCAGCCCGGGCTCCGGCTCTGCTATCCGGCGAGGCGGACGTGATGGGCGAGGTCCTGCCGCATGACGCCGCCGATCTGGAGCGGGAGGGGCGCTTCGCCGTCCACCCGGTGACGATTCCGGGCCAGCCGCTGCAGTTCTTCTTCAATCTGAGGCAAATCCCGACCGACGACCTGCTCGTCCGCCGGGCGCTGTTGGCCGCCGTCGATCGGGGCACGCTGGTGAGCACCGTGTTCGGCGCCCATTCGCATCTCGCCTTGGGGCCCCTGACCGCGGCGACCTGGGGCGCGGCGGCGGTTGTTCCGGCGGATGCGTTCGACCGAAACGCAGCCCAGGACCTGCTGACCCAAGCCGGTTGGGAGGATGCGGACGGAGACGGCTTCCGCGAAAAGGGCGGACAGCCGCTGCGTTTGAGGGTGGTCTATCCATCCTGGGGATTGACCCCGCAGACGGCCGAACTCCTGGAACTGCAATGGGCGGAAGTCGGCGCGGACGTGGAGTTGATCCAGGCGGCGTCGTTCTCCGCCCTCAAGGAAGCGCAATCCGGCGGTGCATACCATCTGATCTCGATCAACCTGGCCGGAACCGACCCGGATCTGCTGAGGTCCTTCTACCATTCCGGGGGCGCCTACAACTGGAGCGGCATCCGGAATCCGGAATTGGATTCCCTGTTGGACCGGGCGGTTCAATCCGCGGATTTCTTTGAGCGGTTGGAACTCTACCGGAAGGTCCAGGAAACGATCGCGCAGGAATGCGCGCTCCTCCCGATCCGGGATTACGTGAACCTCAACGTCGCCGCCGCCCGCGTGCAGGGCCTGCGCTTCTCGCCGCAAGGATGGTTCCCGATCCTGATCGACGTGGAGTTGGGATAGGATCTTATGCGGCCGTCGCCCCTGAGTGGCTTGTTAAGCAGGGTGGTGAAAAAGTCGTTAATCGGCGTCATTGCGAGCGTGTCCTCGCTTGCTCCCGTAAGGGAAGTCTTTCCTGCTTGCGCCGGGGAAAAAATCTGGATGCCCGCTTGGAGCACCCCCGGTGAAATGCACACCGAGGGCAGGCGCGGGCATGACGAGACTCTCCGGTCGCCCCTACGGCTTCCTGGCAGGGACAGGCTTGCTTTTTGCACCGAACGCCCACAAAATAGCAGTATTAATGTCCGGTTTATTCTGGGCTTGGAGGCCGGATATAAAATGAAGCAAACAACCGCCGGAAGGCTGACAGAGTCCGCCGGTTGAGCATTTCTGGATACTGTCGGAGGCCGGATTGACGGTGGATCAAGCGGAGGTCCTGGGAATAGGGTTTCTTCTCTTCTGGCTGGCGCTGGAAACCCTGTGGGACCTGGCAAAATCGACGATCCTCCCCGTCTGGCTGGTGCTTCCGCCCGTCGCCGCGGGCGTGCTGTATCAGGCCGTATTCGGTGAGTGGTATGTGGCGGCGGCGATGGCTGCGGCTCTGCTCCTGCACCTCTCGAACCGGCTGGTGGTCCGGGGGGCGGGGACCGTTTTGCTGCTTTCGGCATCCCTGGCGGCCGGCAATTTGGCTCTGGCGGCGGGGCTGGTGCTGTTTTGGGCGTTGTGGGAGATGAACATCGCGGGCGGGGCGGATTCGCTTGCGGCCTACGCCGCCCTGATGATCGCGCCGCGGTGGGAGATGTTCGGATTTCTGCTGGGGGGGATCTTCCTCTGGGCGGCGGGCACGATGATCGTAGTCTACCGCCATGAGCTCGTCGCGCGCTGGAAGCGCATGGCTTGGCGCGTGGTTCTGCGGAACCTGCCGAGCGAAGCCGAGCTGAACTCCGAAGGCCGTCCGACGATCGGCGGAATCTGGATCGGCGTTCTGCTGTTTGCGGTCTGGCGGGCGCTGGCCTGACGGACCGTTGCGGAAGGGAAGGATGCGGAGAGGCGGTTTTATGTTGAATTTTTTCCGGCGCAAAAAGGATCAGGCCGACCGGCTGATCATCCTGCTGGCGGCGAAGGATCCGGACCCCAAGCTGGTCGGCGTGCTGGCGGAGCGGCAGGAAGTGGTGATGCGCGAGACCTTCACCACCCGCGGCGTGATCCGCGGCCTGCCGGACGCCGACTTGGTCGTCCTGGGAGAAGTCATCCCGGTGTGGGATGTCGATCCCGCGCTGATGGAAAACACGCTCGAATGCACCCGCATCCCGGTCACCACCCCGGAGCAGATGCTCGCCCAGCCGGAGGAATGGATTTCCTCGGCCCGGCTGGCCAACCGCAAGAAGCTGCAGTACCTCCCGTCGCGGTTCGTGCTGGTGACGGGTTGGGCGGGCGGGGTGGGAAAATCCACCCTCGCCCTGGCGGTGGCCAAACGCTTCCGCGAGCGGAACCTGCCGACGGCCCTGCTCGAGGCCAACGCCGGGGGATCCTATCTGATCTCGCGCCTGGGCCCGCAGCTGCATTCGCTCTACGACGTGCTGACCGGGGAGGACACCGCGACCGAATGGGAAGGCATCAAACTGCATCCGATCGACCACCGCGCGTCGCAGGTCCTGGCCGAGGATCCGCGCCTGCCGAATTTCCTGGCCGGCCTGAAGAAGGGCTATACGCTGGTCGTCGTCGACGCCGCGCCGAGCCATCCCTTCTGGCCGTACCTGCTTGACCTGGCCACCACCGTCCTGGTGATCACCGCGCCGCGCGAGGAATCCCTTTATCAGGCGGAAACCCTGCTCAAGGAATTGGAGCCGGTGCGCGCCGCGCGGCCGGATCTCAAAGTGCATCTGATCATGAACATGGTCCGCTCGCTGGGCGAGCGGATCGGCATGTCGGGGATGGTCGGCGCCTCGATCCCCCACAGCGACCGGATGGCGAACCATCTCGATCCGCGGATCGCCGATCCGATTCTCAACCTGCTGTACCCGGGCTGGGCGACGGGCGCCAGCCCGAAGGCGCTGCGGAAACGGATCATCGCGCACAAAGAAAAAAAAGAGGCGGATCAATCGACTGAAAAGCCCGCGAAAAAATGAACAAACATGCGGCAAGCCGCACGGTATCACGGAGCGCAACCTCCAAGAACCGAACGGCAAGCCGCAGGGTATCCAGCGTCCCGCAAGAGCGGGATAACCTCCCGCACAGCCTGCCCCGCGCAGCGGAGGAAAGCCGCGGGGCATCGCGAAGCGCAATTCCCAAGAACTGCGCGGCGCGCCGTATGGCAATCCTCGTCCCATGCAAAAGGGATGGCGGCCGCCGGGCACGAAAGGAATCCATATGGCGCGCAGAATATTCGAAGCCGTCGTCGGGGTGGTCCTGCTGATCGTGGCGTTCGTCCTGGCGTTCATCTTCCAGGAATCCTACAAAGCCGGCGTCGAGTACCGCTCCCTGCCGGTGCCGGTCGCCGAGATCTCCCCCTACACCCTGCTGACCGACAGCATGTTCGAGATGAAGGATTTCCCCAGTGCGCTCATCGGCGGGTACGCCAACACGCTGGACCAGCTGGTCGGGAAGATGGCGAATTCCCGGATTCCGGCCGGCCTGCCGGTCCCGCTGGTGCTGGTCGACTCCCCGGAGGATTATCGTCTGGCCGATCCCTCGATGGAGGTTATCTCGATCCCCATCACTCCGCCTTCGGCGGTCGGCGGTCAGGTGATGGTGGGGGAGAAGGTGAACATCTACCGGATCATCCCGCCCGGCGAGCAGGTCATCCCGATCGGCTCGGACTCCCCGATCGACGAGCCGGTGACCCTGATCGTCGAGAACGTCCCGGTGGTGATGGTGCTGGGGGACGACGGCAGTCCGGCGGGGATGACCAGCACCGGACGCATGATACCGGCTCACGTTCTGATACTGGCGGTCACGCCCGAACAGCGCGACGCCCTGCTGAACCTGATGGCTGAAATCCGGGGCCATGCCGTGATGTGGGTGACGCTGGCTCCCATTCCGGAGTAAGGCATTGCGAGGGCATCGAGAGGCAGCATGCTGAAGGATGAAACGTTCGGCCTGCGGGAGATCGACCGCAAGGTGCTTCCCGAGGTTCAGGAGAATCTGGCCTACCGTAAAATCCGTCCGCCTGATTGGCGCGACGATTCACCCGAATCGCGCCAGAAATTCTTCGACGCCGTCCGCGGAATCCTGATCTCCGCCGTACCCCAGGCCGAGCTGAACGACATCGCCACCCGGCTGTGCGACGCCTTGACCGGGGTCGGAATCCTCCAGCCCTTCCTGCGGTTGGAGGGGGTGGAGGAAATCTACGTCCGCGGGGACAAGGTGGCGGTCGAGCGCAACGGCCGGCTGGAGCACCTGGGCGCGCTGGCTCCCGCCTCCTATTTCGAACAAATGATCCGCCGGGTGGCGGACGCCACCGGCAAACCCCTCAGCCCGCTGAACCTCACCCTGTTGGTGGATCTGCCGGGTGGGGAGCGATTCACGGCTCTGCTTCCGCCACTCAGCGACTCGCCGGTGGTGAACATCCGCTGTTTCGGCCGCAATATGCGCGGCTTGGAAGACCTGGAGCGGGTGGGAACCTTCAAGCGCCACCTGCCGCTGGTCAGCGGATCGCTGGAGGATATCCGCGACGCGGACCTGCGCCGCAAGGTGAAAGAGCAAACCTCCCCGATGGCGCGCTACCTGGCCTGGGTGATGGCGACCCTGGCCGGCAGCGTGGTCTTCGCCGGCCCGTTCAGCTCCGGCAAGACCACGATCTTCAACGCCCTCAGCGATTATTTCCCGGTCGGTGATCCGGTGGCGGTGCTGGAGACGTTCCGCGAGATCAAGATGCGGCCGGAGGCGTTTTCGATGCGGGCCATCGCCCCGGCCGAACTGCTTCCCGGCGACACCCGGCGGATCACGATGGACGAAGTGTTGAATATCGTCTACACCCGCGCCAACCCGCGGGCGATCATCCTCGGCGAGGTGGTTTCCCCGGGCGAGGCCCTGCAGTTCCTGCGGGCGGCCAACCTGGGGCGCAAAGCCTTCACCACCCTCCACGGCGGATCGGTGGGCGCCGCCCTGCGCCGCCTGGAGGACCTGGCGCTCTCGGCCCAGGAGGGATTGAACATGCGCGCCGTCCGCGAGATGGTGGTCAGCGGAATCGACCTGGTGGTGTTGATGTCGCAGGCGGCCAACCCCAAGGATCCGCGGGCGATCGACCGCTTCGTGGCCGAAATCACCCATTTGGAAGACATCGACGAGAACGGGAACTACGTCCTCCGGACGCTTTACCGGGGTGTGGAAGGGGCGGACGAGAGTCTTTTCGGCAAAGCCTGGAAGCAGATCGCGGGGGAAAACCTGGAGTCGGAATCATGAGGTACAGCCCGTACCTGATCCTGGCGGCGGGCGCCGCCGCCCTGGCGATCGGGTTCTTCCTCTTCGGCCACAGCCTGTCCCTCCTGCTGGAGGACATGGTTTTTGGGATTTGGGATTGGTTGATCCGCACCCTCCGGCCGCGCGCCCGCCGCCTGCAGGAAATCGCCAAGGAAGCCCGTTCCCCCAAGGCGGCCCAAACCCGGTACGGGAAAAATTTTCTGAGCATCACCTTGCTGGCCGTCCTCCGCTATCCGTTGCCGATCCTGGTCGCGACGGTCTTGGCGGTGTGGGTGTGGGATTGGATGCTCTCGCCGATCATCATCGTCGTCGGAGCGGTGGTCTCCTCGGCGTTGTTCGCCCGGATGAGCCGCCGGTTCTACAACCAGCTGACCGACGAGCTCGAGATGCTGATCCTGCAATTCGTCTCCCGTTACCCATTGCGGAATTCCGTCGCCACGGCCCTTTCCGAGGCCGCCGACCAATTGCCCAAGGGATTGTTGAAGGACGCGGCGGCCGGCACCGCCACGCGCCTGAAACTGCAGGACGTCGGGAACCCCTTCCGCGACCTGGTGGCCGTTCCGCATCCGGTCGCGCGCCGATTCGCCGGCGTGCTGATGCGCGCGGGATTCGCCTCGCCGGAGGTGTTTCTTGATCTGCTCTCCCAGCTCCGCAAAGACACCGAATCCCGCCGCGAACTGCAGCAGCGCGTTCGCCGGGATCTGACCCTGGAATCCGCGACGATCACCATCCTGCAGGTGGTGCTGATCCTCAGCCTGGTCGCCGTGGTGCTGATCCCCTCCTGGAGGGTCTACTACACCGGGACGATCGGCAACCGGGTGGTGTACATGCTCCTGGTGGGGATGGGGATCATCGGCACGGTGATCGGGGAAAACGAAGTCCGCTACCTGGAGGAAGCCTGATGTCGATCCGGGTTTTCTCCTGGCTGTTGTTCATCTTCATGGGCGTCGGGCTTTCCCTGATCCTGTTCAGCGCCTTCCACTTGCTGCTGGAGGTTTTCCATTGGCTGCGGAAGCCCCAGGGGATCCTCAGCCGCGCCTCGGCGATGGCGGCGCGGGCGGAGGCCGCGCGCAAGCCCGGATTTTGGATGGATGTGGAATTTCCCTGGCTGACGGCCTACCTGATCACCGCCCCGGCCGTGGTTATGCTGTGGTTCGCGCTGGAGGGGATGTCGTTCCAGCCGGCGGCCTTCGGGGTGCTGTTGTTCCCGGTCCTCGTCCGGCGCTGGGTTCTGCGGCAGAAAAGGCGCGAAGCCGGAAACGAGATTCGGCAGTTCCTGGTGGAACTGCGCCTGCAACTCTCTTCGGGCGGGACCCTGCGTCCGGCGCTTCAGGCGGTGGCGCAGTACGGCCCGCCCAACCTGGGCCGCCTTCTGCGGCGGAGGCTGTCGAGCCAGGAGAACGGGGTCCAGGTCCTGCGGCACATCGCCGACGACACCGGCAGCCGCTGGATCTCGGACGTCGCCGGCCGGGCGGAAGCCGCCCGCGACGGGATGCTCAACCTCGACGAGGCCGTGTCGCAGTCGATCTCGCGCGTCACCGACGAGATGGACACCGAGATCCGCGAGGAACTTCAGCGGATCCCCACCCGCTTGGTGGTGGTCGTCGCCCCGCTGATCCTCGGACCGGCGCTGGCCGCCTGGGTTCTGCCGGTGGTGGCCCGGACGATCGCCAGCTTGGAGGGGGTGACCTTTTTTGGTAGTTTTTAAGCCCGAAAAAAGGCTATTCTTCAGGTTTTATACGGAGAGTTTACTTTCCTACAGAAATTTCCTGCTACGATGGGCCCAATCGGGAAGGAAACTAGGAAAAAAGCAGCATTCATGATTGCGCCGGAAGCGATCCGGTGATAGAAAGGAGACAAAGCCATGTTCACGAGAAAGCAGAGAGGTGCCAGCCTGGTGGAATGGATCGTGGTGGTGGTCGTCGTCGTGGCCGTGCTCGGCGCGGCGGCGATGGGCATCGCCGCAACCACCAGCAATCGAGCGGGCGCGGTCGAAGGCTGGATCGGCAACCTTAACGTCGGCCCGTAAATAGCGGTCCGGCGGATGCCCATCCGTTTGCGATAAAGCGCAGGTGGGTCTCCATAGGGAAAAGCCCTTATGTCGGATGGGTGGCCGCCGCAAGCGGGAGGGCCATCCATCCGATTGAGGATTCCGGGGTAGGAAAGAGCGGACATGCTTGCGGACCGCAGAGGGGCCGATCTGGTGGAATGGATCGTCGGGGTCGTGATCGTCCTCGGCGTCGTCGGCGTTTCGGTCTATGCGCTGTTCCAAACATTGGCCTCGAGTTTCAACAACCTCAACAACTCCATCAATCCGCCGTAGAATGAAACGGCGTTTTGAAGTTGCGCGGAAAGGAATGGCCCGATGATCCGCAGGTCGCGCGGAGCAAGCATGGTCGAATACGTCGTCCTGGCCGTCCTGTTGGTCGGGCTGGTTGGAGCGGCTTTGCTCGCGGTCCAGGGATCCATTAAGAATAATATTCAAGAAACCTACACCCAGATGAACGATCCGGAATGGTGAGTTTGAGGGAACGGCATGGCAAGTAGGGCCGGCTTCCAAGAATGCAAAACCGGGTTCCGGAAAAGCCGGGGCCGGTTTCCCTTTTCGGAGGCGCGTCTCCGCCGGAATCAACAGTTCCTCCGCGGCCAGGCGACCCTGGAGATTTTGGTCGTTCTTCTCATCCTGATTCCCCTCATTTTCGGAGCCATCGAACTCTCGCGGGCCGTCACGGTCAAGGCGGCGCTGGATTCGGGCGTGGCGACCGCCGCTCGGCTGTTGGCGCTCGACCCCGACGATTGGGGCCGCGCGGCGAACGTGGTCTCCACGACCGTCGCCCACAACGTCTTCGGGGAAGCCGGACTGGGCACGGTGAATTTCGGGGCTGTGGATTCGGCGGGCATCCCGCTGACCCAATCCGAATTTTCGGCGCTGACTTACGGCGACTTATTCTGCGTGCGGGGGTGGGTGGATTACAATGCCTGGGTGCCGTTGATCCCGCTCGGCACGATCACCATCCGGGTCGAGCATTGCGGGGTGGTGGAGGAGGTGGATTAGGATGATCCGGCCGGCTCGGCTTCCGGAATGGCGTTTCCCCCGCTTCGCACGCCGCCGGGCGTACCGCGGGCAGATCCTGATCCTGGCCGTGGTCATCATCCTGCTGTTCTTTTTCGCGGCGGTGGCGATGGTCGACGTCTACCACGTCGAGGAGGCGCGGATGTGGGGCAACCGGGCGGCCCAGCTGGCGGCGATGGCCGGCGTATCGGGCGATTACCCGGCTTTGCCCTCTTCCAAATGGACGATCTACCAGCCGACCACGACACCGATGCTGATCACGCCCACCCCCGGCGGAGTCGGCTGCATGGATCCGGTGCGGGTCGAATTGGATCCTTCGCTGGCGTACGCCGACGCGGAAAACATGCTGGTCATGGAGATGGAGGGCGTCCGCGGATTCGCCCCCGGAGAGTATTATTACGAAATCCGGGTGCTGCCGAGTTACAACGGCGGGACAACCGTCAATTGGCCTCCGGCGGAGGTCATCCGGCTGGGCGGCTCGGGCGATTGGAGCACGGTCTATCCGGCGGTGGGGGTCTATTTGCGGTTCGAAGTCGCCACGTTCATGAGTTCGATCGTCGGCCAGGATTCGATCACGCTGCACGTGTTCGGCGCGGCGGAGGTCGCCCAGCCGGCGGTGTGCCCGTAGCGGGCGGAAGGACGGATCGGCGATGAACGGAGAATCGAAGGTCCGCTCGAAGAATGAAAACCCCCGCGGGGCCGGGCTGTGGGTGCCGGCGGGCGCCGCGCTGTTCGGGATGGTGTGCGCCTTCCTGGCGGCGCCGGGGGTCGCCTTTCCGGCGCGAGCCCAGGGTTCGACCCCGACCTACACCCCGCCGACGCCGTACCAATGCATGTACGTCCAGTACGCCTACGTGACGGAATCGGAGGTCGTAGTCGGCGTCAACAACAACACTTCCTCCACGACTCGCCTGCGGTCGGCGGCGCTCACTTGGCCGTCGGCGCTGGGGGGAAGCGGCGGCGATTACGTGGATTGGTTCCGCTGGAAAGGGAACCAGTTTTACAACGGCAACGACTCCTCCCCGCCCACCAGCGCCAATGTGCCCAACAACGCCACATACCAAATCGTGCCTGGAGAAACCGGCGAATTTCTGGCGAGGTTCGGGCCGGATCCGCTGAACCGGCCCTTGTATGGAAGCTTCACCATCACCCTACGGTTCCGCAATAATTGCACCGTCTCCATTACGGTGACGCGGGCTTCGGATTGTCCGATCATCACCGCTTCCAGTTACAGCAGGCCCAATGTAAATTACACCGTCTATAATTCAACCGCAAGCGCATTCTATCTCACGAGTGCGGATTATGATTGGCCCGATGCTCCGAACCGATATATCAATAACCTGCTTTGGGCCGGCAGTGCCTTCTACACGCCGAACACCTATGATCCGCCCATCCTCAACGCCGTCGACTCGACCCCGAACACGCTCAATCCTTTTGCTGCGACCACCTTCAGGGCCAATTTCGGCAATCCCGGAACCATGGTCGGAGGCTATACGGCGACGCTGCGCTTCAGCAACGGATGCGCCATCACCTACACCCACTGGATCGGGATGACGCCCACTCCAACCGTCGCGGCCACCCCGACGGAGACGGCCACTCCGGTTCCGCTTCAGGGAGTGGCTTCCGTGGCATACTCGGCGATTCTCCTTAATGCGCCGGATTTCGGACTGCCGGCCCAGACGATCCGCGGCAGAGTCCTCGGCGGAGGCGGCGACCCGTACACGGTGTTGATCCGGATCGAAGACCCCGACGGCAACGTCGCCACCTACGGCCAGAACGTGGAGCTGGACGGCACGTTCGAACTGCTCGCAGCGGAGACGGGCGACACCTACTTCGGCTGCGGCAAAGAGGGAATCTGGGAAGCCTGGTATGAAGTGACCGACGCCCTCGGCGGCTCCGCCGAGAGCAACCATGTCACCTGGGCGGTGAATTTCCCGCGCGCCCACGGCGTGCCGTAGCCCCCTCCCTACCTCCCCCATTAGCGGGGCTAATGGGGGAGGCTTGGTTAAATTCCTGGGTTTGTCTCAAAACAGCATTAGGTTATCTCCGGATCGTCATGCCCGCGCCCGCCCTCGCGCCTGCCCTCGGCATGCTCTATGCCGGGGGAAGCGGGGGTGTTCGTAGCGGGCATCCAGCCATGGGAACCCTGGATTCCCGCTAAACCCACCCCCGGCGAAGAACGCGCCGAGGGCCGGCGCGGGAATGACGGACTATCTCCGGCTGGGAATT